>JANNON010000166.1:0-4778 GCA_031399105.1 Blastocatellia bacterium
CGCTGATCGCCAAGTCGCTGCGAAAGCTAGCTAGCGAAACAAAGCGGATCGTTGATCAACTCAAACCACTTCAATCTCAAGCTAAAGACGAAACAGAAATTGGCAGCTTTGAAGAATTGATCGATAACGCCGAATCAATTCTGCAGGCTGCCAACAAGCTGCCACCGCCGGTCGACAAGAAAGAAAAGGGCAAGGGCGAGAAAAAAACTAAGACCAGCTGAGGCAACTGGCAGACGGGCCGAATTAAAGCTCGAGCTTCGCCTATGACGTAATGGACAGGCTGACTCTACGCACGCTGCCAAATGTTGTGGTTACTTAGTAAACAGTATGACGGACTCGACCGTTTGACGAGACTGTCGTATCGGTTGTAACCACGCAATTTGGGAGCGTCGTACAGTCTCGCCTCAGCTTCGTTTCCTAACGGCCCCAACTACCTGCTTCGCCTCCGCATCGATGGCGACACCGGCGCTCGCCTCGTCGCCTTCTTCCTTAGCCGCAGCCGAAGACTGAAGCCGAGGTGCGCTTTCTCCGACTGCGAAAAGTTTGAAATCGACTTTGGCTTCAGTCTTAGCGATGCCACCGGCGCCCACAACACTCCCAAACATTCCGCCAATCTTCTTCGCCGCAGAAGACTTCAAACCACTGATGTCGGTATACAGAATGTAATCACACTGCTTCGCCTTTGCTTCGATCTCCGCCTCAGCTTGCGAGATTGCATTCAACGGGACGGCTTCAACACCGGTCGTCTCAATACCGCTAACCAAACGACTGCGCAACGACTCAATTGACACCGGCTTGCCTGCCCGATTGTTGATTGTTACCACTCCGACGCGCACCACGCCTGCAGCCTTGGTTTGAGAATCACTCGTCTGATTGTTACTGCTCTCAACCCGCGACTGAGTACCACCAGACGCGCCTGTCATTGAAATCGTTGACGGCATGGCATAAAGCTCTGTTGTGTCTCGCGCTTCGGTGTAGCCGGCCGGAATCTCAAACAAAGCTGTATCCAAGGGCTCACGAGAAAGCTCTACGATCTCTTTAGTCGAGCTAAAAACGGTTTCGCCGTTCGGGCCAAACATCGTAGTCGTTTCCATCAATGCATAACCGGTACGCGCCGCTCCCAGCCGTTTGAACTGAGTGCGATCCTGACATCCACCTGCTGCTGCGTATTGATTCGACGAAACGTGCGTGACTTCGCACTCGAGACCGTATGCCAGATCGATATACCAGCCATCGGTTTCCATTCGCTGCTGAACCGGGTTGCAGGCATCCGGCGACGACTCAATCTTCAGCGAACTCTTAACGTGACGCGCGGTGAAACCAAACATCTCTTTTCTTTCACCAGTATCGGTCGCGGTTGTCGTATAGGTGACCACCCCGCCACGCTTCACGGGCTGTTCAACGGAAGGCTGAGAGGCCGTGTTCGAAGATGCCGCACCAGTCTCCATTGGCGAGATAAGGTACTTCTGCGTTTTATTGTTGATCTGAATCGTGCGCTTCAAATCACATTGAGTAATGCTCACGCTGTCCATGTGACTACTGCGTGTTTCATTACGCTCGCGCTTGCCCCTCAGCATGGTGCTGGTTTCCATCGTTTGGCCTGACGTGGTTGTCTTATAGGTGATCTTGAGATTAGTCGCAGCCGGAGCGGCCGATGATTGCGGCGCTGGTTTAGGCCCTTTTCTGGGCTGCCCAAACGCGTTACTAATCGGAATTATCGCTAACAGAGCTATGAATATGAATCTACTGAACATTTCCCTCTCCTTATTCTTTCCCAGTCGCTTGATTGATTTGCCTTCGCACCTTATTTGCTAACGCGAAAAACAGTTGAGCTTTCAGTCACGAGCTTTTCGCAAAGTACCGGTCGCTCGTTGCAAAGCCGCTACGATCCTTTCCAGTCCTTCCTTTGCGTTTGAAGTGTTTCTGTCCTCGAGTCCCTGTCTAAAATCGGGCAAAGGTTGCGCGGCATACCCGGTGTAAAAACCCGGCGCGTAGATCTGATGTTTGTACCAGGGCCTTCCGCGCAATCCACGTTCGTCAACCAGCGATCGCTCCGCGGCAATCAACGCCTTATTGATGCGAGTTAGTCTTGCGAGCGTGCCGGCGTCGCTCGAGTTTCTATTGAGGGCGATCAGCGCGTCCTCGCGATTT
Organism: Blastocatellia bacterium; assembly: GCA_031399105.1. Lineage (GTDB taxonomy): Bacteria > Acidobacteriota > Blastocatellia > Pyrinomonadales > Pyrinomonadaceae > PSRF01. Next base: position 2,152 of record JANNON010000166.1, read on the forward strand.
CTTGCGATTTGAACTGCCTCTTTGGCAAATTCATCAAGAGCATTGTGCATAGCCTTGGCGTCAAAACCCGAAGTCAGTTTGCGCCGCTCGGCAAACTTCACGCTCTCATTAAAGAACCGGCTAACCTCTTTCGCATAGCTCGTGTAATCGAACGGCAGCCCTTCCGCACCAGCCATGCGCATAGCCATTGTTCCCCATAGCTGTGCGGCAACTACGTGATAAGCAAAAGTCGGATCGCCAAAACTCGCCATCCAATGAAATGAGTCGTAAGCCGAGTGGTAGACGCCGTAATCCCCGCCGAATCCCATATCCGTAGAACTGACTCCGAGGTGCTGCAGAAACGGCGTGTAATCAGAACCAGATCCGAGGGCTCCGATCCGTGCTTCCGCAACTTCGGTATCAGTTCCTGCTTCCGCGTTTGTCATCTCAGCGTCCGGTTGCGAACCCTGTGCGCGCACCTGCCATTGCTGATAAACGGTCTTGCCGGACTTAGGATCGTTGATGTCTTTTGTAACTTCGCGAATGGTCTTCCACAGTGTCGGCACTGACGCAGCACCGAAATTGGATCCGGACACGGCAGCATCCATATTCAAATAGACCACTGCCTTCTCTTTCAGTTCGGTGGCATTCTCTTCCGCCCATTCAGTTGAACCAATCAAGCCATACTCTTCCGCGTCCCAACTACCGAAGATAATAGTGCGCCGCGGAGTCCATCCTTCCTTCAACAACTTTCCGAGCCCGCGCGCAACCTCCAACATCGCTGTAGTACCGCTGTTGGGATCGACGGCGCCGAATGTCCAGGCATCGCGGTGATTGCCAAGAATGACCCACTCATCGCGAAGCTGCGCACCGTCAATCCGCGCCATCACGTTCCAAATCTTTCGGATCTGGTAATCCATATCTGTCTTCAAACGAAGCTTTACTTCCGGCGTACCGCCAACGTGATAGGCAAAGGGCAATCCGCCTTGAAAACCTCGCGGACGCAATGGACCACGGAGCTTCTCCAACACCTTGCGCGCTTCACCATACGAGATTGGTTGCACCGGAATTCGCGTCAAATCGGTCGCTTCTTCTATCTTCAAGCGGGGAACACCGGGAATTGATGGCCGTCCCGGCGTCAAAGGATCGCCCGGATACTGAAAGAGGTACTGGACCGAACCACGTTGACCGGAGCTCGCCGGTCGCCATGGTCCTTTTGGATAGACATCACCCTGTACATAACCGTCATCAGCCGGATCGGAGTAGATGATCAAGCCAATCGCGCCGTTCTCCTCCGCAACTCTCGCTTTGACTCCGCGAAACGAACCGCCATAGCGCGCGAGTGCGATTTTACCTTTCACGTCGACACCGAGTTTGCGTAGCGCCTCATAGTCGGGAGGCAAACCGTAGTTCACGTAGACTACGGGAGCGGTGACGTCGCCGCTGGGGCTGTAACCATTGAACAAAGGAATGATGCGCGGGTGGGAAGAACTGGGATCCGCAGCAATCACCGCTTCTCTTACCAGCAAGCGTTCTCTCCGCGGCGCGATCAACTCGACAATTGGATCGGTTTTTGGATAAGGAAGTAAGACGTCGTACTCTTTCAGATCCGCGCTGATGCCGAAGCTGCGAATCTGATCGCGAACATAGATTGCGGTCGCGTAATCTTCTTTAGTGCCGGCCACGTGAGGCTCAGCGGTCAAGCGCCTCAAATGCTCACGAGCAGAAGCCGGTGCCGGGACTGCGCGGAATTTCTGTTCCCAATCTCGCGCAGTCGCAGAACTCGCTGGTGTGTAGCCTTCAAATGTTTCAACCGGGCGTGCTTGTGCGAACGCACGAGGCAAACTCATCTGAACGACGGCAATCGCGATCAGTGAGACGGCAAACATTACGCGAAAAGATTTCACTATAGGATCCTCGATAAGGTTGTAGGGGTGTCCCTCCGTGGGCGCCCCTTGTTCTGTTGGAAGTCGCACTCCGTTGAACGCTTGGGGGGGCCACTGAGTGCGCCCCTCTACAATCGAACATTGCTATCCTTCAACTCGTAGAGTAGAAAAAGCCTCGAAAGGAATCTTACATGGACAGCAGATACTATCCCGGCGTGGAAGCCGACTCTTCTCAGCTTGTGGCTGAACTTCGCAATTTGTTTGATGACGAATATGAAGTGCAAACAATGCAAGTATCTTCTACGACTGTGTTGCAGGCACGCAAGTCTAGCACGCTCAGAGACCTTACAGGTTTGTCAGCAGCTTTGACGATCAAGGTGACTCCTGAAGCCGGCGGCACGCGCGTCGAAATGGGAATGCAGAAGTGGTTCGACAAAGCTGCCGTCGCCGCGGTTGCGCTGTTTCTCTCCGCAGGTCTGCTGGTCGCATTGCCCGCCCTCGGCGCTTACTGGCAATACAAGATTACTGAAGACGCGTGGAAACTGATTGAGGCACACCTGGCTCGGGTCGCAGGCGGTTACGTTCCCCCGTTGCCCGGTCGTTGCGGAACTTGTGGCGCAGCGAACTCTTCCGGTTCCGATTTCTGTTCAGCGTGTGGAGCAAATCTGCAGATTGGTCGCACCTGTAATTCCTGCGGAGCTGTGCAGCGGGAAAGCGCCGCGCGGTTTTGTAACAAGTGTGGTAAGCAATTGGCGGGTTAGT
>JANNON010000167.1:0-7218 GCA_031399105.1 Blastocatellia bacterium
TTGGGCTCATATGTCATCTTTGTCGGGGGCATCGAAGCGGTTCCAAGAATCCGATCCGCCTTCGAAAAATTCTGGCTCAGATGACCCTCCGTTTTTCTCTCATCACTGCGACGCTGGTTCTGGTTACTTGCATCCTCTTTCTGTGGATGTTCTTTGCTGCCGCGACCCTCGAGCGGACGGCGGAACTTGGAGGGATTACGGCGCCTTCTGGTCAGGACGCGCGAGTTGGAACCTATGAATTCGCGGCAAAGTGGCGGCACGGGATGGCTGGGAATTCGCCCCTCTACATGCCCGGCTTCTTTGCAGTCGCCATCGCGATTTGGTTTTGGTGCGGCTCAAGAAGTCTGCGGCGGATGTTGGTGGAGGGCGCCATTCTCATTGCTGCGGCGTCCGTTTGCGCGGCGTTGCTAGTGCCTTTCGGAATACCTCGGCTCATCAAGGACTTTGTCGAGCAAGAAGGTTTCACCGTTTCGCGCGCAGCGGCATCCGGGACGTGGGTGGCCCACGCACAGGGAATTTATAGTTTGATAACCTGGCTTTCTCTCATTATCTCAGCGAGATTTTCGATCAGGCTCAGATCTCCAAAACCTCTACTCATCCCTTTGGCACTCAATCTTGTCCTCGCCGTCGTGCGCCCCTGGACAGTTGCGGATTTTACTTCCAGATGGATGAAGCAGACTCTCGCGGGAGAACCTGTGGCCGTGGTCTCCTTCCTGCTCATACCGGCGATTGTAGCGTTGTTCGCATGGGATGAATTACGGGTGGCACGAAGGAAGCGGGCCGAAAGGGTGTTGGGGGCGTAGGGGCAACCGAACAGCACTCCGCACACCCACACCCCACACCCCCTATGCCGTGGGCGCAGTGTTTGTGAGACAATCCGCCCGATGCAGCCCAGCGAGGATCCTACTCTTCCTTCACCAAGGGAGCGGAAGCGGCCAATAAAGTCATTCGGCGGTTACGAGATCGAAGGCGAGCTCGGCCGCGGCGGAATGGGTGTGGTCTATCTGGCGCGGCAAGTGGAGTTGAACCGTCATGTCGCGCTCAAGATGTTGACCGGGCATTACGGTCCTGAAGAGTTGCGCCGATTCCTCGAAGAAGCAGAAACGGCAGCCGGCCTGAATCACAGCAACATCGCGCACATCTATGAAGTAGGAGAGCATGAGGGCGTTCCGTTTTTCTCGATGGAGTACGTCGAGGCGGGATCGCTCGCAGATCGTCTGCGAAGGGAAGAAATATCACCTCAAGATGCGGCCCGATTGCTGCTGAACGTCGCGCGCGCTCTGCATCATGCTCACGAGAGCGGTGTGGTCCATCGGGACATGAAACCCGGCAATGTCCTGCTGGATCCCGACGGTGTGCCGAAGGTCGCGGACTTCGGAATCGCCAAACGTCTGAATGAAGACTCTCAACTCACTCGCTCCGGCGTTATCCTTGGCACACCCACCTACATGGCGCCGGAGCAAGCGAAAGGGAATAGCCGCCATGTTGGCCCACCCGCCGATGTCTATTCGTTAGGCGCAATTCTCTACGAGATGCTCGCGGGCCGCCCACCGTTTCTTCCTGAAGACAGTGAAACTCCGATCACGGTACGTGTCCTTACTGACGAGCCGGTTTCGCCCGCGTGGCACCGGCCGTCGATCCCGCGCGATCTGGAAGTCATTTGCATGAAGTGTCTCGAGAAAGAGCCACACCGTCGCTATGCGAGCGCCGATGCACTCGCCGACGATCTCGAGCGTTTTCTCGACGACGAGTCGATACACGCCAAACCACCCAACACAATCATGCAAAGCATCAAGTGGGTGCGAAGAAATCCGTGGAGAACAGTGGCGGCCGCGGCGGCTGTTTCTTTTGTGCTTGCCGGCTTGGCTTTACTGGCGAGATGGGAACTGTACAGCCGGCCGCACCTTGAATACTCAACCCAGGTGATGTGGGTGAATGGAGGCTTGCAGCCGATCGTGAGTATCACTCAAGATAAGGCCGCACATTCCGCTGCTTACCTGCGCTTGACACGACGAGGCCGTTGGGGACCGATAGCAAAAGTTGAAGTACTGAATGCTCGCGGCTATCCCGCAGTGCTTCGGCGGCTCTTGCATCCGGAGATGATTCCCATCTACGTCGAAGGCTTGGCGGGCGCACAGCCATATACAGAGAAGCCGCCTGAGACCACGACGTTGCACATTTCTTACGATAGCGGAAAGGCGGTGGAAGCGATCAGTCGCGACCGCAACGGCATTGTCACGTGGCGAATCATCTACGATCAGCACGCCACTGCTGATTCCGGCGGCAAGATTGGCAGAGCGCACTTCGTAAACGCGCACGGCTTTGATAAGGCTGGTATTAGCGGCGCCTCGCACATGCAGTTCGAGCGTGACACCGCCGGACGTGACGTGAAGATCACCTTCTTCAACAACGCCGGCCAACCAGCTCCTAATGGCGAAAGCGTTTATGGTTATCAACTCGCACGCGATGAGAGTGGTCGCATAACGGAAGTGGTCAACCTGGGACGGAATGGGGAACCCGTTGCCAACCGCGTAGGTCTGACGGCGTTTGCCTTGAAGTGGGGCGATAAGAATATACGGCTTGATGTTCTCGACGCTAAGAAGCAACCGGCGTTATGGAATGGAGTTGCCGCAATGGTAACCGACCTTGACGACGCCGGGAATGCAGTTCGTGTGTCGCAACTTGCGGCGGACGGCAAGCCGGTGAGTGAGGAGAAGCTTGAGTGGTCCGTGCAGGAGATGAAGCGCAACGAGCGCGGCGAGTTAATCCAGCGGACTTTTTTAAAGGCGGATGCGCACGGAGCACTCAAGCAGATCAGCCAATCAAACAACAGTTATAACCAGTTCGGTCATCTGGCTGAGATCCAGTTCGTGGGCGCAATAACCTGGCGCAGCGGTTATCAATACGACGCTAACGGCAACCTTAGCGAGGAACGATTTCTCGACAACAGAGGCCGGCCGGTACCTGGAACCAGAGGGTATGCCATCGTGCGTTACAACTACATAAGAAGCGGCGACGGCTTGCGTAAGGAAGAGACCTACTTTGATGAAGCTGAAAATAAGACCTACAACACCGCGGGCTATCACCGTCTGATAAACGAGTACGATCAAACCGGCTCGTTGCGCAGGCAGATCATGGACGAGCACGATCCTGCTCAATATGCGTACTATCGCTATGTTGGCGAGCCTGAATATGACGCGGAAGGACGGGTGCGTCACAGTACCGCTCGATTCGAAGATGCAAACGGAAACATCGCGACCACGACTGATGTGCTCTATACGTCAAGTGAGCATTTTTACGATGAGCAGGGCCGCGTTACTACCGAATGGAAAATGGGTTGTGACGTGAAGGTTTTTGGAGGCCCCACAGTTCGAACTGATACTGAGTGGCAAACAAACGGCACGATGATCAAGCGGGTACGCGAGGTGTGTGATGAGAATCGCAACCCATTGCCGGTGATCTCAATCGGCATTGCCGCACGCAAGGAGGAGTATTTCAACTCAGGTGGCCAGTACGATCGCATTTTCGAGATCGGTTTCGACGAAGGGTTAGTTGGGTTTAGTACGAGAGAAGCAAAGTTTTACAGCGGCGCGCTGCAAAGCGTCGAGCACAAACGCGCTGACGGTTCTGCCCTCACTTCAGTGCGGGTGATCATAACAGCCGTCGAGGTACCTCCTGAGCAACCCAAGACGGCAGAACTGAAAGTTGGCGATCAACTCTCGAGTTCAAACGGTAAAGCAGTGACGAATGGCTATGCGTGGGTATTTGCCGGCACCTTTCCAGGTGGCTGGGTAGAAGTGATCCGTGATGGTAAACGTCTTCGCATTGATGGGTTCGTTGCGGGGCCGTTGGGCATCGGCCTGGAGGATCGCGCGAAGTAGCAAGCCCCTGATCGGCAGTGATGCAGTTTTGCTCGTGAGCGATTCGATTGGGCGTCCTCGACAGGAGGTCAGTGCCACCACGCGTAGCGACTCTGTGAAGACTCAAGGTCTAAGGAGACAGTCAAGATACGTAGTCTCACTGTCAGGAAGGTGGACCCTGTCCCCGCTTCAAGTTCTCTTAGTTTCAAGGTCGGTTGGCAGATTCAAGATTCTACCGATCTTCATTGCGCCGAAACTCAGGCGGGGACAGGGTCCACCTTCCTGACAGTGAGACTGCGCATCTCGTCTCCTTAATATTCAGCGCCTCAGCTTATACAAAGTCTCTCCCCGGGTAGAAAATCTTGACGCCGGCGCGGCCAATGCGAATAATGCTGGCCGACCAAAACCAAACCAATGACCGACTCAACAGCAACACCAAACAATCCCGCACCCAAAGACGAAACAGGTCTACTCGAAGTGTTAGAGCTTTTGATGGAGACCGAAAAAGCCCGCACCACTTCGGACCTGCTTAAGTACGCTTCGCAATACGGAGCACCCGAAGCTGAAGAACGATTGCGTGTACTCGAAGCAGAGGGGATTCCCGTCGATCTCGCTTTTGACGCGATTAGTGTCCATTTGCGGTTGCTGGCTTACAAACAGAACAGTGCCTTGCTTGCCAGTTGTAAGGGTAAGGAGGTTGGAATCTTGCTGCCACTCCCACCACACGTTCCGGAACTATTTCTTCCGGTATCCAACGTTACGTTTCTGGAACCATCGGAGATCACCGGTCACGGATCGCTGCCTGAGTTCACTGAGCGTGCTGTGAAAGGAGCGCGTGCGTGCCGGGCCAAGGCAGCAGCAATGCAAGCAATCGTTTTTGAAGCGTTTCGTGAAGGCAGCGATCTATTTGTAGATCCTGCAGTTGCGGACGTAATTGAACCAAAGATGTTACCGGCTGGGATTCGCCTGATTGCCCACTTGCGACCCCATCAGAATCCTAAAGACGTTCAAATTCATCCGACTGCTGAGGTTTCATTTATATGAAATCACGACCATGGCTCGTCACTTTGTTAGGCCTGTCGGCCTTTTTCTTTGTCTTCTGTGTGCCGGTCCTTGCCGGCGTCTCAACGCCCGACGCCAGCCGTCCTCCCTTGGTCGACTCATGGGAGATGACTTGGCCGGCCGGTGCGCTCATGCTCGTGCTCCTCTTCGCCGCCTTTTTCGCGATGACCAAATACGAGGTGCCCCTGCCCCTGGCGATGACCCTCGTAAGCCTCGCGTTTCTTGTGATCCAATGGAGAAGCGCGGAATACATCCTCAGGTCCGGTTTCGACCATTACGCGAACATCACTGTCCTATTCACCGCCGTCGCCATTCCGGCGCACATGATCGAACGCTCGCAAGGATTTAAGTGGATTGCCGCGTGGCTTGGCCATCAGTTGGGCAAGATCAGGCTGCGACATCCGCGCCTGACTACGCCGCTACTCGTTCTGATCCTGCTACTTGCCACCTATGTGACTGCGGGACTGATGCACAACGTCACCTCGATTCTGATCATGACACCGGTAATCATTCGATTATGCGCCTCGTATAACGTGCCGTCGCGCTGGATTCTGAGTGCGGCGCTCATCGCCAGCAATCTCGGTGGATTTTCTACTCGTTGGGGTGATACCCCGAACATCATCGAATCTGCAACCTGGGGTCTGACGGCCGGCGACTTCATGCGCGAGGTACTGCCGGCGAACCTGATTGTGATGGCGGTGCTAATCCTCGTCGCCACTTATCTCACGCAACGTGGAATTAGTCAGCGCAGCCGGGAGGCAGGAGCAACCCAGGTTCCTTTCTATACTTTGGAGGTTGCGCAGACTGCGGCTGACTGGAAAAAGGCGAAAGCCGATCTCGCCATTGATAGCCGTTTACTCACGATCGGTCTTGTGTTGCTCATCTTGTTTATCGTATTGCATGTAGTCTTCAAGGATTTCGCAATCGCGATCGGGGCCGCGACAATCGTCGCCGCAGTTTTGCTCGAGCGGAAGAGCGCGCGCTACCGCACGTTGACGTCGCTCGGCTTCGATGTCTATCTCGCATTCGCCGCCATCTTCGTTCTCGCTGGCTGTGTCTCGCATTCGTGGATTGGAAGCACTCTTCAACAACAACTGATTGCCTATCAGGCCGCGCCGTGGATTATCGCCGTGACCGGCTATTTTGGTACGACGTTCACGGAGGCAGCTTCCTGGGCGACAGCGGTTTCCGCTCCCATCCACAAACTCGATCCCTCGCATGCGGCAGCGTGGGCGCTCGGTGGCGGAATTTGCGCCGGCAGTAGTTCGCTGGTCACGGCGGCGTCGGCAGGGATCATCCTGGCGGAGGAGAGCGCTCACTTTAAGGATCCCAATCACACGATTACTTTTAGTCGCTACCTTGCCTTTGGTTTACCGTTCTCATTGTTCATGCTCGTCTTCTACAGTCTCTATTTCACGTTCGTTGGTTAACCCGGTGACTCATGCCTAAAGAAGAGCGATCGTTTCTGGGCGATGTAGGCAGCGTCTGGACGCGACGGAAACAGATCTGGCAACTCGTTCCTCGTGCGGACAAGTGGGGCTTCTTTTCAGGTGTGCTGATCAGCGCTCTGATCGCTGCGGTGCAAGCGGGCATTGCCGTGTTAACTGGTTCGTATTTCTTTGGACGGGTTGAAGGTCTCACGGGACGACCAACTGCGGAATGGAGCAGTTTCGTCATAAAAGTGCTGGCGGTGCTAGCCGGCGCGTACATTGTGAAGGAATCTCTTCAGTTGTTGCGCCGCTGGATCGTCAGCCGGATCACGTCTCGCACCGAGCGCAACATGACTGTGCGACTCGTCGGACATCTCCTCAAGGTTGATCTCGGAGCTCTCGCACGCGAACGGGTCGGATCGTTGCATGGCCGCATTTCCCGAAGCGTCGAAGGCTTTATCAAATTTCTCAAAGTTACCTTCAGCGACTTCGTGCCTGCTGTGTTGATGGCAGCCTTCGCGGTCGGCACCGGCATTTGGCAGGACTGGCGCGTGGGCCTGGTTATGCTCTGCGTTGTTCCCGTGTCGATCCTGATTACGGTTTGGCAGGTGAAATCGCAAAAGGGAATTCGCGCCGCGCTCCTGCATGCCAAGGAGCAACTCGACGGGACAGTCGTCGAGCAACTCGGCGGCCTCGAGTACATCCGCGCCGCTAACACCTATCCAATAGAAGTGGCTCGCGTCAGAACTGCTGCTGAAGCGCGTAGTGCGCGCGAGTTCAAGCATGGCTTCGCGATGGCTCGTTTCGATTGGATGAAGGCGATCAACGAAGGACTTTTCGGTGTTTTAGTGATCGGATTTGCAGTC
>JANNON010000172.1:0-5792 GCA_031399105.1 Blastocatellia bacterium
ACCGGATACATGTTCAGAAACACGAAGCACTGCCGCAAGTGATACTGTGCTCGAGCCGTTCCAAACAGACCAACAGACGCACCCATGATCGACTGGGCCTCTCGACCATACGGTGACAGTGCCTGGACCGGAAAGCCCGTAGCGATCATGGGTGCGTCTGTTGGTCTGTTTGGAACGGCTCGAGCACTGTATCACTTGCGGCAGTGCTTCGTGTTTCTGAACATGTATCCGGTGAATCAACCTGAGGTGATGATTGGCGGTGCGCACAAGAGCTTTGACAAGGATGGAAAGCTAACAGACGAGACCTCGCGAAAACTTATAACGCAGCTTTTGGAAGAGCTTGTGAATTGGACAAGGAGGCTTCGCAATCAGGGAGTGGAAACGGGAGCTTGAGGGGTAAGGCGTTTGCGGGCGACGGTTAGAAAGAGCCAGCTACCATTGATCATTTGACATTGATCATTTGACATTTTAAGACCTCCGGTTTCGAGAAAGTCCTAAATGAAAAATGATCGATGTCAAATGATCAATGGCATATCAGTTTCGCCTTCGTAGTCTCAACGATCTATTTCTTCATCGGAGGGCTTTCACCTTCATAGCCGTAGGTCCTAAATGAAAATGATCAATCTCAAATGATCTATGGCAAATAAGCTTTCGAGAACCGTCCTCGTCACCCACTCGCGTCACTTCTTCCTCGGATTGCTAATAACCCCCTCGTCAATCGTCTCTCCCGTCCGCGATAGCACCTGGAAATACATCTGGTCGTCCGCGATCTCGATCAGCATAAATGACATATCTTTATCGAATGCCTTATCGGTTAGCGGTGAATTGTCTTTAACGTCGCCCGGTCGCAGTTTTCCGCCGGCCCCACTTACGAAGTAATAGATTCCCTTCTGCGGTTTCACTCTTTCATAAAAATGATCGTGGCCGGTCAGCACAACATTGACGCCGTGTTTGAGAAAGATTGGTTCGACAACTTCTCGCAGCTTCTTATCCGATCCGTGCTTGCTGCCCGACGAGTACGGCGGATGATGCATGAATGCAATTTTCCATTGCGACGTGTCCTTCCCTAACTCGCTATTCAACCAATCCACCTGTTTCTTATCCATATAGTTGCTGTTCAGCGCATAGAAGGCGACGTTGCCGCGCGTGAACCGGTAATACTCTTTTCCATCCATGTTGAAATGTTGATAGAAACGTTGCGCTGGTTCGTCATGATTGCCGAGCGACGCATAAAACTTCACCTTCTGATCGATCAAAGGTCGATAAATGTTCTCGAATTTGGTTAAAAAATCCTTTGGCCCTTCGCCTCCGTACATGTTGTCGCCCATCATGAGGACCGCATCGAAAGGAAACTCAGAATGAGATCGCACCATGACATCGGCGAGTTCCTGTTGCTTGTCGCTTCCAGTACCAGTGTCTCCAATTGCCAGGAATCGTACCGACCCCTCTTTTCGCGGCAGCGTGATCTTTAGCGGCTTGGCAGCAACACGTACAGCTTTGGCAGTGCCGCTCTTTGTAGATTGTGCAGCTACCTGAGAGTTGAAGCGGTTAAGAAGCAGCAGGCCGTTGAGAAGCAGAAGTGCGAGCGCGAAAGCAGAAATGCGTTTCATAACCTTCTCCAGAAGTCGCTATGGAAGGGCCTTTGTCATGTAATCCACAATCAATCCGTTGTCCGTATCGACCAAAAGCATGTTTGTGCCGACGAAGCGATACTTAACTTCCTTGGGCAACTGCGGCAATCGTAAGAGCAGAGTGGGCGGAGTTTGGTTCAGCTCTTTCGATTCCGGATAAGGATAGTTCACGCGGAGCGGCACGCCCTTAGTGTCAGCTTCGAGAACCGATTGCCGAAGCTCGACGCGTTCACTTCCTTTGAACTCATCCTTGATAAGCGCGCGAATGTAAGCGGCAATTTCCGGCTGGAAGATGTAGCCGGGGTTGGTTCCGGCTCTCATCGCCCGCAAAGCCTCGACGAATGCAACTTGATACGAGTGAATTTGTTCCGCGGTCGAGTCCTTCGATAGCTTTGGGAGTTTTTCCTTGACCTGATTTCTTTGTCGTAAGTAATCCTTAATATGGTTATCGAAGGTGTTGATCAACTTCTTCTGCGCTTCGGTCGGAGCCGCGTTTTGCGTCTCTTCGACTTGCTCGCCGTTGGCCTGAACAATACTGCCTGGAGAAGGCGTAACAATTAACATCAACGCGCTGAGTGCGAGTATTGCATGGTTGTGTTTCATCACTACAGAAAGGTGCAAGCACGATGCCAGCCAGCGTGATGTTTGCGGTCTTCCCTGTTGAGTGGTGTTTCCGTGTTGGGGCAGACTTAAAACGTGTACTTTTTAGTAGCGCACGATGTATCGGGATAATACGACCATTGGCAAGCGGTTATCGGTTGTTGTCAGAGAATGGTCAACGCACTTCTACAGACATATGAGGGACTTTCTATCGACCGCGGGTTATTGATGGCGAAACTGGCAACCTCCGAAACCGAAGGTCTTAGAATGACAAATGATCAATGTCAAAAGATCATTGATAAATAAGCTTTACGATCCCGTTCTACTGACTTCGGTCAAAGGAACCTCTACCTCGCCCGCGGCCTCTCCATCGGTCCTCGGTTCCAGTCGCCTGCTCTACTCCCAATAATCCGCGAGTAATTGCCATCCGTGCGACTATTCGCGACTCAGTGAACTGAAATCTATTGGCCAGCGTTTGTGCTCGTTCGAAATCGGTGGCCGCCAGTCTCGCAATCTCCTGGCTGTATTTCCGAACCATGTCCGTCAAGCCGTTGCCACTTTGCATTGGCATCTCACCACTATTGAAGATGCTGACTTCAAAACCACTCAGTACCGCGGCCGCCGACAGCAGTTCGTTCAATTGATTGATGCCAGGTTCCAGTACTTCGAAACTTCGCACATCATCGATTCCGCGAAACGCCGCGGCTACCTTCAGCTGTTGATCCAACTGTTGGTAAGTAGTCGCTCGTCGATTCGTAAACTGACGCGCATCGTCAAGCAGTTGCAGAGCAAGCTCGGGAGTTTTCTCACGACTCGATTGTGCAAGCTGCACCAGCAAATCCACGCGCTCAGTATCACTGGAAAGACGCGCTACCTTTTCACGCACTTGCTCCAGATTGTTCGCTTCAGTAGCGCCAGCGAGTTGTCGAAACTCGACGTTACGCAACACAGCATCGCGGTTGCGGGCATCGAGATGATCATTCGCGATTTTACGCGCCTGGTCTGGCTTACCTTCGTCCAGAGCTTTTTGCGCAGCCTGCTGATAGATTCGTTGCTGCACTGCCGCGGGCGCCGTAGCGGCAGCTGCCAGCAGGTTCTCCGAGGTACCTTGCTCCATCAAATTTGGCAGCTGGGCCAAGGCGGCGACTCCACTATCAGCAGCCATGCCAAACTCAGTGAACTTCTGACGCGCTGCCGCCGCCCGAGTTGGCTGGTATTGATCGATCTGTGGAAGCAGCATTCGAACCGTTGCAATCAAGCGACGGGCATTCATCTGTTCAATCTGCGCTTGATCCGGTGGAACGCTACCAAACCCTCTCGAGTTGTTTCTGCCTCGACCTCGTTGATTAATCGCTTGACCGGTAGCGGGAGGGGTAGCTTTCAGGGCCGCGTCAACCATTAGGCCAAGCAGCTCCTGATAGGCCGCCACAGTTAATACTTGTCGTTGAGATGTGGCCGGCGATTCCGTTGTCGCTTCGCTTATTCGTGGTCCCGGTTGCAATAACGTAAATGCGAGCGAAGAAGCTTCGTTGCTACTCAAGAGATTTGCTGAGCGCAACCTCTTTATCACCTTCTCTTCCAGGCCTTGAGCAGCCTCCTTGTCTTTGCGCTGCAGCTCGCTAAGCACTCGCGCCAGCGAGCGAGGATATTCGCCCTTCTCGAGATACTGCTCTGCGTTCTGAAGTGCGAGCTTTGGATCCAGGGCGGCAACCTGGGCCAGCAGTCGTTCTTCCAGATCACCGCCGCGTGCAACAGCAAACTGATTTGTGTTGGCGGAAGCATCAGGCGCTGGGCGCGTGATTGCCAGCAGTTGATAAGCAAGAGCCGCATCGTGACGAGCGACTGTCAGAATCAGCTCCTGGCGCAACTGTGGGACTGCCCGCATCGCATTGCGACCATCGAAAGCAGAAGGAACTTCGTTAATGTCTCCGTTGTTAATATTGGCAATCCGTCGTTGCGCGGCCGAATCGCTGGCCCTTTGCAGCTCAGCAATAGCGTCGGCGGCAAGACCGAACAGAGAGCGTGCGCGACCTTCATTTTCACTCCAAAGCAGGTCGGCTACGCTGGTCTGCACTCGAATACGGTTCTCAGCGAGGCGGAGCAACTGCGCGTCGCTTACGACCTGATCCAGGAGCGAATAAGCTCTTTTCCGGCTCTCTTCCTTCGCCTTTTGCTGCTCTGCGGATTGAACGGTTGCCGGCTCGGCAGGTTTCGACTCCTGTGCGCGCAGGGAGTGCACTGGGCCGATCATCATCACAAATAATAGGGCGGTTAACAGGATCTTCATAATCTTGCCTCGTGAACCAAAGCCGGCTAGGCCCAAATTCTGTCGAGAGTGGTTTGCATTCCGGGAGATTAGCTGAATCGCGGTCGCGATGCACACAGTAAGACGCAGCCGAGGTGAGAACGGCTGCTTTGGTCTAATTGCTTTGTTGGAATCTACGGAGTCACCAGGCCCTTTTTGATATTTCGCTGCCAGGCTTCGTAGTTTCTCACGCGACGTTTTGCTTGTTTCCGCGTCAGGTTCATGATTTCGGCAACGTGATCGATTCTTTTGGTGCGATCGTTCTTCTTATCAAATCGGTCGCCAGGCGCCTTTAGATAAATTTCATAGGCGCGGATCCACTCAGACTTAACCTCTTCAGTTGCTTGCTTACCGCGTTGTTCAGGCATCTTCCACCTCGGGCGAATAGGATTGGCGGTGAAGTTTACCAGCAAAGCGCTGGAAAAGCAGAGTGGCCGAAAAGAAAGTACTGAGTGCTGAATCAGAAAAGTACTGAGTGCTGAGTATTGAGTTCCAGAAACCCTGTGGAAGATGGTGGAGGACTGAAACCAGCATCGGAACTCAGCACTCAGTACTCAGCACTGGTTCCTTGTCCTACTTGAAACTTGAAACTCGAAACTTGCATAATGCCGCCAACCAAAGAATCGAAAGGACAGAGACTCAATATGATCGAAACTGGAACCCAGTTTCCCGATTTTGCGCTTCCAAATCAGGACGGACGCATCGCTAAATTGGCAGACTACGCAGGCAAGTGGCTGGTAGTTTACTTTTACCCGAAGGACGACACACCCGGTTGTACTATCCAGGGCAAGTCTTTCACCGCCAGCAAAGAAGACTTCGACGCAGCGGGCATTTCAGTCGTTGGCGTGAGCCAGGACGACGTTCAATCACACAAGGATTTTTGTAACAAGTTCAGCTTTGAAATCGATCTGCTTGCCGACACAGATGCCACGCTCATGAAGTCGCTGGGCATTGGCCAATCCGAATGGCAGGGAATGAAGTTCTGGGAGCGGTCGAGTTTTGTGATTGATCCAAATGGCGTCGTGCGCAAGGTCTACGAAAAGGTTAACCCGCAAGGTCACGAGGCAGTGCTGCTCGAAGACATCAAGAAACTTCAGGCTGAATAGAAGGAGAAGATTATGTCAGTAAAACCAATTCCTGACGGCTACCATTCGTTGACCCCTTATCTGATTATCAAGGGTGCTGCTGACGCAATGGAGTATTACAAGAAGGCGTTTGGCGCCGTCGAACTTTTTCGCATGGCGGCGCCGGCATCA
>JANNON010000231.1:0-24010 GCA_031399105.1 Blastocatellia bacterium
CCGTCGCCGAACGAGCCGGGCCAAAAGTCCGCTTAATCGGAATCGATGAGAACGAAGAATCCGTTTATCTCGCAAAAGCAAAAGCGAAGGCGGCAAACGAGTCGATGGAGTTTCGTCGCCAAAACCTCGAACAACTCTCACTTCCGGATCAATCGTTCAAGTTAGTCATTGGAGATGGATCGCTGGTGGCGCTATCGCGGTTACCGCGGATGGTTCCCGAGCTGCTGCGCGTCGCCAAACCGGGCGCTACGATCGTGTTCGCGCTCCCGACCGCGCCCAGCTTTGGTGAGTTTTTCTCGCTGTTCTGGGAAGCGCTACACAACCTTGGATTACTCGATCGCGAAGGCGCAGTCGAGGAACTCATCCGACAGGTGCCGACCACGTGGGAAATGGAAGACTTGGCCGCCGAAGCCGGGCTCGAGGATCTTGAAACGATTACAGCGAAGGAGGAGTTTACTTACGAATCCGGCGAGGCCTTTCTAAGCGCTCCGCTCGTCTCAGACTTTCTGATGAGAGAGTGGTTGAGAGCAGTGCCTGACCAATGGAAGGAGCGAGTCATGAGCGAACTCGTGCGGTTGATTGACGAGGAACGACATGATGCTGACTTTGTACTGACGGTTAAGGCGACGCTGATCAAAGGTCGGAAGGCGCGCGGTGAGTAAACTATTTCCCGGCTGACAGGTCGTGAGGCAACCAGTCCTAACAATAAACTTACTTGTCCTTGATCTCTTTGGGCGGCGTGTCGGTTTCGGCCTCATCCAGTCCATCTTTGAAAGCACGTTTACTTTGACCAATTGCTTTTGCGAGCTGCGGCAATCTGGTGGCGCCAAATAGCAGCACGATGACCACCGCAATGATGATCAGTTCCGGAGTCCCCAGCCCTGCGATTGCTAAAATTGTCTCAGTCATAATCCCTCTTTTCCGTTTGTCGAATAGACGATGCGGCTATTCATCACTGTTGGATTCATAAAACAAATATTTTCTCCACGTCTCATCAGCTCGCCCAAGGTAACGCATGATTTGACGGTTCACATGCAACGAAAAGCCTCGCGGCCGTCGCAGAAGATGCATGTGAGATTCTTCGGGAGTGCGGTTGCCTTTCCGATGATTGCAGCGCTTGCAGCAAGCGACCAGATTGTCCCAGCTTGATTCTCCACCCCGCGAACGCGGCAGCACATGGTCTAACGTCAATTCTGATGGCGGATACTGACGCCCACAATACTGACAGGTGGAATGATCTCGCAGGAGAATATTCTTGCGCGACAACGACCGGCGCTCAAACGGAATATGAATGTATTCCGTCAGACGAATAACGGACGGCGCATGAATCGAGAGCTTCTCGGAATGAAGCATGTGCCCATTGTGTTCTTCAACTCGAGCGACACCCTTAAAGATCATTACTACCGCGCGCCGTTCATTGCACACGTTTATCGGTTCAAATGATGCGTTAAGGACTAGTACCCGGCCGTTCATGTCGAGCCCGATATTACGCGAGCGCGTCGGAGAGTGTCAAAAATGAACGGAAATCAAGAGGAACTAACTTAACGCGGCTGCGATGTTCTATTCTGCTAAAACCGAACAGTTCAGCAGAAAGATAGGCCTATTTCAATCTCCGGAAATGGTCGGTCGCTTCGACGAGCGCGGCACTAATCCCAGGTTCCAAAGCCGAATGCCCGGCATCAGGAATCACTCTCAACTCCGCTTCCGGCCAAGCTCGGTGCAGGTCCCAGGCGCTCATTGCCGGACAGACCACATCATAGCGTCCCTGGATAATCACACCCGGAATGTGGCGAATCTTTTCGATGTTCTCGATCAGAAAGTTGTCCGTGGGGAAGAACGAGTTGTTTACGAAGTAGTGACATTCGATTCGCGCCAAAGCCAATGCAAAGTGTTCTTCACCAGAATGACTAATCAATTCCGGATCGGGAAAGAGCTTTGAAGTGCTGCCTTCCCAGATAGACCACGCTTTAGCAGCCTCGAGCTGAACCTTTTCGTCGTCACTCATCAACCGCCGATGATAGGCGGCCAACATGTCGCACCGTTCGGCTTCGGGAATCACACTCACATATTGCTCCCAAACGTCAGGGTAGATCGCGCTAGCGCCATGCCCCTCTTCATAAAACCACCCAATCTCATTTGGCCGGCAAAGGAAGATGCCACGAAGCACCAACGCCGTAACTCGTTCTGGATGAGTTTCAGCGTACGCGAGCGACAGCGTGCTGCCCCACGATCCACCAAACACCAACCAGCGATCGATGCCCAGATGCTCGCGGATGCGTTCGATATCAGCAACGAGATCCCAGGTTGTGTTTTCCTCGAGACTCGCGTGCGGCGTGCTTTGCCCCGAGCCACGTTGATCGAAAAGCACGACGCGATAAACTTTCGGATCGAAGAATTGCCGATACTCCGGATGCAGTCCGCCTCCGGGACCACCATGGAGGAATATTGCCGGCTGGCCGTTGGGATTGCCGACTTGCTCATAATAGATCTCATGGATCGGCGAGACTTTTAGTCGTCCGGTATTGAACGGTTCAATGGCAGGGTAAAGGGTTTTCATGGGCGCATCATACCTATGATGCAATCGATTTTGCTAACCCCCGCTCAGCTAATACTGCTCTGGTCTAGCCAGGGTAAGGACCAGTACTTCAAGAGCACCAGCGGCATTGAGGGCATGGGCGCAAGCGGAAACGGTGGCGCCGGTCGTGAACACGTCATCCACCAGCAGAATGCGCTCGCCTAAAACCATACGCGGAAAACGAACTTTGAACGCACCCGCAACGGAGTTGTGTCGCGCCGCGGCATCCATGCCTGCTCGGTGTCGTTCGGAATGCTCGACACGCACGAGACTGGACTCATCAAGGGGGAGGCCCGCCAGGCGCGAGAGCTGGTTGCCGATGACAGCTGCCTGATTGAAGCCACGGGTTTTTTCGCGTTTAGGGTGCAGCGGTACGGGAACGATCCTGGTGGCAGTATTCAATGGCGGTCTCGATTGCATGTCTTGCAACAAACTGCTGAGGCGCGAACAAAGAAACGGCTCCTTCTTTAGCGAAATCACGGCCGCGCGCAATGCGCCGTCGTAGACACCACAGGCGCGCGCCGCCTCGAACTCATGCGCGTCGCATCTGCGACACCTAATCTGCTCCCTTTGTTCCTGCGTTATTCTCAAAACCGGCGCCGACGCCAACGCGCCGCACTTCCAACAGATCGCGTCAGATTGCGGCAGGAAGCGAACTCTGGCCCAACATCGCGAGCAGGCAACGCCATCGGAGCGTTTGAAGACTAGGCCTCCGCAAACGGCGCAAGTCTGCGGATAAAGTAGTGCCAGAGCAGAATCGTAGAGAAAACTAGCGGCGTGCGTGAGGAGCATAGCCAAAATCTCCGAGTCAAAAAAAAAGCGGCCGCCTGAACATCAGCTCAGGAGGCCGCAATTATGTCACAACCAGTTTCAGAACTCTTACTCGTCGTCGTCGTTTAAAAGACCGCGCTCATGAAGATCCTGGCAGCGCACGCAGTGACGCGCCCACGGCACAGCGTCGAGACGTCTATCCGGGAGAACCTCTTCGCAACGAGCGCACTTTCCATACTCTGCGGCCTCGATCCTAACCAGCGCCTCATCGATCAAATTCAGTAATCGCCGATCGTTGTCGGACATGGAGACCAGCAATTCTTTGGTGTAGGCATTGGCCGCCATGTCGGCTGGATCTTGTGTCGCTTCGGCATCACGCTCGCGGCTATAGCGCTCGGCTTGTTGCACCTGACCGACCAGGCTTTCGCGGCGTCCCAACAACTTGTCGCGAAATCCCTTCACTTTTCTCTTGTCCATTTGTTGAGCTCCTCTACCCTACTTGCTGTGCAGTTGTTTTGACTGCAATGCCCGCCGTTGAAGCAGTCACTTCACGTAAGGCAATCTGTGAATAATTGCGTAAGCCCGATACAACTGTTCAACTAAAAGAACTCGGGCCATTTCGTGTGTCAAAGTTAAGCGCGAAAGCGACCAACGCCTGTCCACTCGCGACAAAAGCTCTCGCGAAACCCCGTCGGGTCCACCCACCACAAATGAGACCGACTTAACACCCCGGCTCTCCCACTGCTGCACTTGCAGCGCTAACTCTTCCGAACTCCACTCTTCACCCTCCGGGTCGAGCAAAATTGAAACATCCGTATTGGAAAGAGCGTCTGAGATGCGCTGGGACTCTCTACCGATGCCCGCCTTCGTATCGACGCTTGACGCCACTCGCAACTCGGTGACTTCACAACGCAAGAAGTGCGAGAGACGCTTCAGATAATCCTCAAACAACGCTCTCAAATGAGCATTCTTTGTCTTGCCCGGCCAGATGAAGTGAAAGCGCATCTTTCATTAAAGAACCAAGGAAAATGAACCGATCAACTACACAATCGAGGTTCGAATTCTTTGGCCTTCATCCCTCATCCTTCATCCGTATTCCTTCTCCCATCCGCGCCAACCGTTCGTACAGGTTCTTACGGCTAATTCCAAGAATGCGTGCAGCCTCAGTTTTGTTGCCCTTCGTTGCCAGCAGAGTCTCGCGAACGTACTCGGCTTCAAGATCCGCAAGGGTCTGTGGCTTGGCCTTGCGACGCTGCAGTTGAACCGCGCCGCGAACAGACTCAGGCAAGTCAGCAACTTCGATTCGCTTGCTTGCTGAAACGATGATCGCGCGTTCAATGGTATTGCTGAGCTCCCTCACATTACCTGGAAACTCGTACTCCGCCAGCAGCGCCATCGCTTCAGTTGTCATATCATCAGCATCACGCCCGTGCTTGCATCCATACGTCTTCACAAAAGAACGAATCAGATGCGGCAAGTCCTTTGTCCGCTCCTTAAGCGGCGGCACGTGAATGTGGACAACGTTCAACCGGTAATACAAGTCTTCTCGAAAATTGCGACGGTTGACCGCTTCGCTCAAGTTGACGTTGGTCAGCGCTATCAATCTAGCGTCCACACTGATCGTTCGCCGTCCGCCCAATCTCTCGAACTGTCTCGTCTAGATCACTCGCAGCAGCTTGGCCTGCGATTCTTTCGTTAAGTAGGCAATCTCATCCAGCACCACAGTCCCTTTGTGCGCGGCCTCGAGCCGGCCGGGTTTGGCGTCAGTTGCGCTAGTGAACGCGCCACGTTCATAACCGAAGAGTTCTGCTTCCAGCAGATCACTTGGCAACGTGGCACAATCAATCTTCACAAACGGTTGATCGGCCCGGGCTGATTGCGTGTGAATGAAAAACGCCAGCGCGTCCTTTCCCGCTCCCGACTCGCCTGTGATCAAAACATTCGCATCGGTCGCAGCCACTCGCCGTGCGAGATCCACTGCCTCGCTCATCGCTTCTGACTCAGCGAAGATCTCAATCACGCGCTTCACTTCTCAAAGAGCTGTCGGCCTCTCCCGCCATCTCTGGCGGCAGGCTAACCCGCTTTGACTCGCGCCAAAGTCTTTCGAGGTCGTAAAAGCTGCGCGCCTTCTCCTCGAAAACGTGGACCACAAAGTCACCGAAGTCGAGCAGTATCCACTCCGCGGTCTTATACCCTTCCACACGCGCCGCCGGAGAGCCGTCGCGTTTCAGCGTTTCTGATATCCCATCAGCGATAGCCTGTACTTGCCGCTCGTTCTTGCCGCTGGTGATCACGAAATAATCGGTAAAACTTGCAATCTCGCGCAGATCCAATACGACAGTATGTAGAGCCTTCTTCTCGCTCGCCGACTGTAACGCAGTGATGACTCGCCCATCCAACTGTTCGTCGGGTGGCTCAACAACCGCGGTCTGCGGGCGAGGTGTGGGAGTTGGATTCAGTGCTAGTTCCTTGGCAGTTGAATTAGTTTTCATTCGAATTCTTTGTAGAGACCGTATTTCTTAATGTAATCAGCCACCGGCACGGGGACCAATTCCTTCAACAACTCAGCAGATTCAGCGCGCGCATTTTCGCGAATAGCAGTGGCTGAAACATCAACCATAGCTATGTCCGTCACGAAAACTCGCGGGCCTGTTTCTTCCCATAAAAATTTAGCAACGCTTTCGCGGTTCCAACCTCTGACATCCTCAAACGCAACACCTTCTTCCGCCATCCAGGCAGATTCGACCTCGTAACGCGGACGCGTGGCCACAATCACATTCGCCGTCTGCAGTAATCCACGCCACTCACGCCACGTAGTGATCTCATTCCAGGAGTCGGCGCCCATGATAAAGAACAGTTCCTTAGACGCTCCGAGGACGGATCGAAAATGCTTTAGCGTATCAATCGTGTAACACCGATCCGGAGCGTCGAGTTCGAAAGTCGAGACCCGCAATCCTGGATCTTGCTGAGTAGCCAATGCCAGCATGGCGTAGCGGTGTAGCGGCGCCGTCGCCTCGCGCACAAGTTTATGTGGTGCTTGACGCGCAGGCAAAAACAACAGTTCAGAGATCTCAAACAACTCAATGCTCTTGCGAGCAACTGCGAGGTGTCCGTTGTGCACGGGGTCGAATGTGCCACCGTAAACCGCAATTCG
Source organism: Blastocatellia bacterium (assembly GCA_031399105.1). Classification (GTDB taxonomy): domain Bacteria; phylum Acidobacteriota; class Blastocatellia; order Pyrinomonadales; family Pyrinomonadaceae; genus PSRF01. The sequence continues at coordinate 6,501 of JANNON010000231.1, forward strand.
TTTTCGTCGTGGCATCGCTTTCCAGCCGGACTATTCCGACAGCGTCAGTTCGACAACGCTCAACTGCTCTCGTGCCAACTCGTTAAGCTCGCGTAGTTTCGCCGCCACGGCATTGATCAAAGGGCGAACGCCTTCGCCAGTTGCCGAGGAGATTGCAAAAAACGGCTTCTGATCAATCTCCGCCTGCAGCTTTAGCGTTTCCAGACGCTCGGGCTCTTGCAGCGCATCGAGTTTCGTGGCAACCACAAACTGCGGCCGGGCCGCAAGCTCAGGGTTATAAGCGGCCAACTCACGATTAACTGTTTGATAGTCCGAAAGCGCATCGCGCCCGGACACAGACGAAACATCAACGAGGTGTAGCAACAACTTGGTGCGTTCAATATGGCGTAAGAATCGATCACCAAGACCGGCGCCCTGGTGTGCTCCTTCGATCAATCCCGGAATATCCGCGATCACAAATGTCTGAAAGTCACCGAGGTCAACGACACCCAAATTGGGTTCCAGCGTCGTGAACGGATAATCTGCGATCTTCGGTTTAGCGGCTGACACGGTAGAGATGAAAGTAGACTTGCCGGCGTTCGGGAAACCTGCGAGACCGACGTCCGCGAGCAGTTTCAACTCCAATTGCAATTCAAGCTCTTCTCCTTCGCCGCCACTCTGGTGATACCGAGGCGCTCTATTAGTCGAAGTAGCAAAGTGCGCGTTGCCAAAACCACCTCGGCCTCCGCGCGCAGCAAGCCAGCGTGCCCCATCGGTTGCCAGATCGTACAAGAGTTCACTCGTCTCAGGGTGAAAGATCTGAGTACCCACCGGCACACGGACAACCACATCATCTCCATTGTGCCCTGATCTATTCGAGCCCTCGCCGTGAAGCCCGCGACCGCCTGCATGAAGCGGGTTATAGCGTAGATGCAGGAGAGTGTTGAGGGACGAGTCAGCAACGATCCAAACATCACCACCACGTCCGCCATCACCACCCGATGGACCACCACGCGGCACAAATTTTTCTCGCCGAAAAGCAGTGACGCCGTTTCCGCCGTTGCCTCCTCGAATCTTAATCTTGGCGCGATCGATAAACATTAATACTAAAACTTAAAGCGAAAGCGACGCCCCTCGCTCAACTGTTAGCGTAGGCGTCGCGTAGAGAAAAGTGGTGATTTCAAAACTATGACGAAGACGCCTGCTCTCCTGGGTAGACGCTGATGAACTTTCCTGTCCGGCCCTTGTCTTCGAACTTAACCACGCCTTCGATCAAAGCAAAGAGCGTGTCGTCTTTGCCGCGGCCGACGTTCTTGCCGGGCTTCCATTTGGTGCCGCGCTGGCGGGCCAAAATGTTTCCGCCCAGCACGTGTTCGCCGCCGAACTTCTTGAGCCCTAGTCGCTGCGAGTTTGAGTCGCGACCATTACGAGAAGAGCCAACTCCCTTTTTGTGTGCCATTTCTAAACTCCGGTTATAAGTGCAAATATTGGAGACCAGTAACAAGACCAGCCGACCTTCTCAAGGCGACCTCGACTTACCACATTGCTAGCCAATTGAGTCGATTTTCACCGTTGTATAACCTTGCCGATGACCCTGCTTGCGCTTGTAGTGCTTGCGACGCTTCTTTTTGAAAATCACGATCTTGGCAGCACGCCCGTGATCGACAACAGTGGCCGAGACCTTTGCTTCACCGATAACCGTCTCACCATCCTTGCCGGAAACAAGAGCGCTCAGCTCAACTGACTTCCCTGCCTCAGCGGCAAGTGAAGGAATCCGGAGTGTGTGGCCTTCCTCGACCACGAATTGTTTTCCACCGGTTCTGATAATCGCGTATGGCATTTTGTGTGTCACCTCAGACGAGAATTCTCGCCACAGAAAAGTCGGTTATTATAGGCATCTCCACGGTAAACGGCAACCGCACACGGCTCATCCCGCGATCGCCACCACTCCGTTTTGATTTCTGGCCTTCTTTGCGCCATTTTGCGCCAGAAAATACTCCATGAAGCTCGTCGATATATCGCCGGCTCGAAACTTCGGGTCGTCCATGATCTTCAGATGTAAAGGTATGGTCGTCTTGATTCCCTCGATTACCATGGCCTCCAGCGCCCGCTTCATCCGGGCGATCGCGAGGTCTCGAGTACGCGCATGGACAATCACTTTCGCAATCATTGAGTCGTAAAAAGGTGGCACCCGGTAACCCGAGTAGACGTATGTGTCAACTCTGACGCCGGGACCTCCGGGCAAGTTGAAGGCGGTAATCAAGCCTGGCGATGGCGCGAAGGTTTCCGGGTTCTCGGCGTTGATACGACACTCAATCGCATGTCCAACGATCAGTAGATCGTCTTGCGTGTACCCAAGCGTCTCGCCCTCAGCAATGCGAATCTGATTGCGCACAATATCGGCCAGCGTAACCATCTCAGTCACCGCGTGCTCGACTTGAATGCGCGTGTTCATCTCCATGAAGTAGAACTTGTTGTCCTGGTCCAGGAGAAATTCAACCGTGCCGGCGCTCTGGTATCCCAACTTCTTGCAAGCAGCTACTGCGGCATCGCCCATCTCTTTCCGTAACTCAGGTGTTAATACTGGCGAGGGTGCTTCCTCGAGCAGTTTCTGATGGCGGCGCTGAATTGAGCACTCGCGCTCGCCCAGGTGGATGCAGTCGCCATACTCGTCAGCCAAAATCTGAATCTCAATGTGTCGCGGATGCTCGATATAGCGCTCGATGTAAACGCTGCCATCTTTGAACGCAGCCGCCGCTTCATTTGATGCCGTTTCGAGCGCCGGACCAAGTTCTGCTTCCGTGCGCACTATCCGCATGCCTCGCCCGCCGCCGCCGGCTGAAGCCTTCACGATCACGGGAAAGCCAATCTCGCGCGCCAGCCTGAGAGCTTCCTCTTCGGACTCGATTGGCTCAGGGCTTCCTGGAAGGATCGGCAGGCCCGCTTCTTTCATTGCCCGGCGCGCCTCAACTTTGTCGCCCATCAGCCGAATTGTGCCGGCTCGCGGACCGACAAACTTGATGTTGCATGCTTCGCAAATTTCAGCGAAGTATGAAGACTCGGCCAGAAACCCGTAGCCGGGATGGATCGCATCGACGTTGAAAATCTCCGCCGCGCTGATGATCGCCGGAATGTTCAAGTAGCTCTGCGCCGAAGGCGCCGGTCCAATACAAGCTGCCTCATCAGCGTAACGCACGTGCAGCGAGTCGCGGTCCACATCGCTGTGCACCGCCACTGTGCGGATTCCCATCTCTTTACACGTCCAGATGATCCGGCAGGCAATCTCGCCGCGATTCGCGATCAGGATCTTCTTGAATTTCCGGATGCCCGAACTCATAAAGCAAACTCTCTTAAAAATCTAAAGTCCAAAGTCCTAGTCCGGTAAGCAGGACGTGGACCTTGGACGTTGAAACTTGGAAGCTATCTCTTGATTCCGAAGAGCGGCTGGCCGTACTCAACCGGCTGGCCATTCTCAACGTAAATTTTCGCTACCTCGCCTACGGTCTCCGCCTGAATCTCATTCATCAACTTCATCGCTTCGATGATGCACACCACTGTCTCGGACTCGACCGTGCTACCGATTTTTATAAAGACCTCCGCAGTCGGCGAAGGCGAGCGATAGAACGTTCCGACGATTGGCGAAGTAATGATGTGTAAACCCTGGTCCTCAGACGCGGCGCTTTCGGCCGACGCCCCAGGATGAGCGGGAGTAGGAGCGGTAGGAGGCCTGGACGCTGCCGCGCTAGTCTCCGCACTTGCACTTCGCTCGCTGCTTCTGCCACTTCCTGGCAAGTCGGATTCCGAGAGAGCGGCCGGTCTTGACCCTTCGTCGCGACGCAACTTAACGCGAAAGCCGTGGTGTTCCAGTTCAAACTCAGCGAGACCATTCGCGCGTACGAGATCAATCAACTCTCGCAGCTCCTCCATATTTATCGAAGCTTCGGGCCGTGTCGCTTTGCGAGTTCGTCGCCTGTCTTTGACACTGCGTTCGACCGGTTCACCGTCTTCAATACGCTGATCTTGATCTGCTCTTGGGCCTTCGTCCTTCATGGTTTTCTTTGCCGCGGCGCTTTGTTTCAAGACTCAATTCCCTAATAAGTGATTAGCCCCAAAAGACCCGCTTGGCGATGCCATGGTCGATTGGGGCCTTGAACTGACATCGCGAGCATCGCCTAACGGGCACCTCGCGTGAGCAGTCGCTCGGAGAACTTACTTTGCATCCTCCGGATCATCCCCGGATTTCGGCTCTGCGACCGCGGGAGACTCAGTTGGCGCTGCTGTCTCCACGCTCTTTACGGCCTCGTCACTGACCTCTTTCTCAGCTACTGGCGCACTAGCCTTGCGAGTCTCTGATTTCTTCTTCTTGGCCGGTGTGTGACGGCTACGCTTCTTGGCATTCTCAATGGCTTCCAGTTCACGAGGATTGTCCACCAGCTCAATGATTGCCACTTCGGCGTTATCACCGGCGCGGTAACCAAGTTTCAAGATCCGTGTATACCCGCCTGGCCGATCTTGATAGCGTTCGCCGAGTTCGTCGAACAAGCGTTTGAGGGCAGCCACACCCGCAGTTCGGACCGGACGAAGCTGACCTCGTTTGCCGCTCGCTGCGGCATGCGTGGTGTTCCCAGCGTGGAAAAAGCCCGCTGCCTGCCTGCGCAGGTGAAGCGCCTGTGCCGCCGCGCCGTCTCCCTCGAGGCCGCGCGCTTTGCGAGACAAGGTAATCGCCTTCTCAATGAAAGGACGAAGTTCTTTCGCCTTGGGCAGCGTGGTTATGATTCGATCTGATCGAGAGTTGATCAGCGAAACGGCCAGGTTGCGGAGCATCGACATGCGATGCTCCGTAGTCCGACCCAGTTTGCGATGTGCCTTTAAATGCCGCATGACTCTTCTTCCAGGATCCTGTTGTCGTTTAAAAGATTACGGTGTAATAGAGCGACTTATATTTCGTTCTCGTCCTCGTCAGCAAATTCTGAAGCGTCAACGCCATCACGGCCGCCCGAGCCCGGGATAGGATTACCCTGCTCGTCGAACTCCATCCCAAAATCAAGACCCATTCCCTGCAGAATTTCTTTGATCTCGTTCAGTGACTTCTTGCCGAAGTTCTTCGTCGCTAACATCTCTCGCTCCGTGCGCTGAACCAGGTCTCGGATTGTTCTGATGTCGGCATTCTTCAAACAATTGTAGGAACGGACTGAGAGTTCTAACTCATCCACTGACCGGTCGAGCTGATCGTTTCGGGGAAGCGGAGGACGCTCCATCTTGGAGTAAGCAAAATCATCTGTATCCTCTTCAAAATTGATAAAGATGGACATGTGATCTTTGATAAGCTTGGCAGCCAGACCGATACCATCTTCCGGCTTTACTGAACCGTCGGTCCAAACCTCGATGGTGAGCTTATCGAACTCGGTGTTCTGTCCGAGACGAGCGGCTTCTACTGTGTAGTTAACCTTCTTCACTGGAGTGTGGACCGAATCGATGGGAATGTAACCAAGCGAAAGGTCTTCATCGAAGTTTCTGTCTGCTGAAACGTAACCGCGGCCGCGCTTCAAACGCATTTCAATCTTTAGGGAGCCGCCATCACCCACGGTGGCAATGTGAACGCTGTCGTCCAACACTTCCACATCAGCGTCAGCTTCAATATCAGCCGCTGTGACTTCACCCGAACCTTCCTTGGAAATTCTCAGGGTCTTGGGCTCATTCCCGTGCAACTTGAAAGGCACTTGCTTCAAATTCAGGATGACGTCGGTCGCATCTTCAACCACCCCGGTGATCGATGAGAACTCATGCTCGACGCCTTCAATCTTTACTGCCGTGATTGCCGCGCCCTCGATCGAAGAGAGCAGGGCCCGACGGAGAGAGTTGCCTACCGTAGTTCCGAATCCGCGCTCAAAAGGTTGGGCCGAAAAACGACCGTACCGTTCCGTAAGAGTTTCTGTATCAGCCGCCAAACGACGCGGCATCTGAAAACCTGTCCAAAGATTATTTTGATCCATAGCCATAGCTTTTTAGTCCCGATTTAGAGATGCAGTTAGCTGCGGGCCGACAATATGCCGGCCACTCGCAGTTATTCTTTACTTGCTATAAAGCTCAACAATGAGCTGCTCGTTGATCGAGCGATCGATATCGTCACGCGTCGGTAAGCCCGTTACGCGTGCGCTCATATCAACCCCACCGTCGGCAGATACCCATGACGGACGCCCGCGTCCTGATGCCGTCTGCCAGGCACCTTCCACGTGCGGATTCTTCCGGCTGGCGTCCTTAACGCTAACCACGTCCCCAGCTTTAACTTGATATGAGGGAATATCCACCTTGCGACCGTTAACCTCGATGTGCCCGTGGTTAACGAGTTGACGCGCTTGCCTGCGCGAGGTCGAAAAACCGGCCCGGTAAACGGTATTGTCGAGACGGCGTTCGAGCAGGAACAACAGGTTCTCACCAGTGATTCCTTTCATGCGAGCCGCCCGCTCGAAATAGTTACGGAACTGTCCTTCAAGGATGAAGTAGATTCGTTTGACCTTCTGCTTCTCACGCAACTGCTGGCCGTAACCAACTAAGGCCTTGCCGCGTCGCAGCGAATTGCCGTGCTGTCCAGGCGGCTGAGTGCCGCGTTTCTCGATGGGACAGGACGGTTTGTAGCATCGGTCGCCCTTAAGAAAAAGTTTTGCACCTTCGCGGCGGCACAAACGGCACACCGCATCTCTATACCTAGCCAAGTGTTTTCTGCCTCCAGTCTGTTAGACGGAAAAGTTTACAGGCTGCGCTTGCTCTTGAACTTCTACCTTTCGAGTTCTTGTTCTCGTTGGTATCGAGCTCTTGAGACTGAAATCTCAAATCAGAGATCTCACAGGCGCTGGCCCTTCGTCCTTTAGGTTGATCAATTCAATTTCAAAAACCGAGATCGTTAAAAGCCCGGCAATTGCAAATCGCTACTACTTAAACTCTGCGTCGCTTGGGTGGACGGCAACCATTGTGCGGAATCGGCGTTGTGTCACGAATCGTGGTGACCCGAATCCCCGCATTGGCAATTGCCCTGATGGCCGACTCACGGCCCCCACCTGGCCCTTTGACGCGCACTTCACATTGCTGCATTCCTGCTTCGTGCGCTTTGCGGGCTGCCTCATAGGCGGCTTGCTGCGCGGCGAAGGGAGTGCCTTTACGCGATCCCCGGAACCCGCGTGCGCCAGCCGATGACTGTGCCACCAAGTTGCCATCGAGGTCCGTAATCGAAATCATCGTATTGTTGAAAGAGGCTGCCACATGGGCCACACCCACGGGAATATTCTTCTTCTCTTTCTTCCGAAAAACCTTCTTTTTTCCGCCTGTTTTAGCCATAGACTCCTCAAGAGTTGCCGCCACTGGGAGAGCTCACCAACCGGCGACGAACTTGATCACTTTACTTCTTGCCTGGTGCCTTCTTCTTCGCGATGGTTGCGCGGCGTGGGCCTTTACGAGTGCGAGCGTTAGTGTGAGTTCTTTGCCCACGCACCGGTAATGAACGCCGGTGACGTAGACCGCGATAGCAGCCGATGTCCATCAAGCGCTTTATATCCATCTGGATACGCTTGCGGAGGTCGCCTTCGATTTCGCCTTGAGCCTCCAGCACTGCCCTGATTCGGCTCAACTCATCTTCATTGAGATCTCGAACGCGAGTGTCGACATTGACACCTGCTTCCTTGAGTACCGAACTGGCGCGTGAACGCCCGATTCCATAAATGTATGTCAGCCCGACTTCTGCCCGTTTATTTGGCGGAAGATCGACACCCGCTACACGTGCCATTTTTATCTATACTCCAAATTCTATTGCTGGTTATGCCAGGCAAACCACCTGCCCAACACTTATCCCTGCCGCTGTTTATGCTTGGGGTTGACGCAAATTACACGCACCACGCCGCGGCGGTGGATGACCTTGCACTTATCACACATCTTTTTTACTGACGCACGGACCTTCATTACCGTAACCTCGAACCTTCAGTCGATTTAGCCGCAGGGGAATCTACTTGTATCGGTAGGTTATGCGACCCCGATTCAAATCATAGGGCGAAAGCTCAACCAACACTCTGTCACCAGGCAGGATTCGGATGAAATGCTTACGCATTTTGCCTGAGATGTGCGCAAGCACCTGATGCTGGCTCTCTTCCAACTCAACACGAAACATGGCGTTAGGCAAAGTCTCGAGCACCTTCGCCATGACTTCTATAGCCTCTTCCTTCGCCATATCCTCTCAGAATGAAATTTGTCTGTTCTGACAAACTGCAAATAGTAACACGCGACTTTGGCTTTGCCAAGCTGAGGCATCTGGGCCATTTACAGTCCGGCTGTATTAGCTGTTGCAGCTTCGGGTTCCACCGCCGCAAGTACTCTGGTAAGCACTTCCGGCCCCTCCTCTGTGATGGCAATAGTGTGTTCCGAGTGGGCGCTGGCTCTTCCGTCCAGGGTGACTACTGTCCAGCCATCTGACAAAACCTTAGTCTGGTGCGTTCCCAAATTTATCATCGGCTCAACGGCAAAAACATACCCAGCTTTAATCTTTGGTCCCTGCCCGGGCTTGCCATAATTCGGTATCTGCGGATCTTCATGCATTTTGCGCCCGATGCCGTGACCGACATACTCACGCACGACCGAATAGCCATGGGCCTCGGCATACTCCTGAACTGCCCAACCAATATCCCCTAGTCGCTTTCCTGGCCAACACTGCTCAATTGCGCGCTCAAGCGATTGATCCGTTACCTTGATTAGTTTTAACAAGTCGTCAGAAACTGTTCCAATCGGGACCGTGGTTGCGGTATCTCCAACGAATCCTTCAAGTGTAACGCCGCAATCAATCGAGAAAATGTCGCCGTCCTTCAAACGATAGTCTGAAGGAAAACCGTGTACTACCTGGTCGTTGACCGAAGCGCAGATTGAGTAAGGGAAACCGTGATACCCCCTTGAAAGTTGGAAGTGCCCCCGCATCATTAATCATCTTTTCTGCGGCACTATCAATCTCAAGCGTCGAGACCCCGGGCTGTGCCATCTTTCTTAATTCCTGCAACACGCTGCCAACGAGCTGACCAGCAGCTCGCATCTTTGCAATCTCTCTTTTGGACTTACCAATGATCATTAGCTACTGCCCCGCGTCGCTAGCGACTAGCCGTTCGATGTCCTTATAGATCTCCTCGGGAGAGCTGGTACCATCAACAACGTTCAGCACACCCACTTGATCGTAATACTCAAGCAACGGCCTGGTCTGTACTTCATAGGTCGTTAAGCGCGCCTGCACGGTATCTGGATTATCATCTGCTCGTTGCTGGAGTTGCACGCCTGAATGCATGTCGCAGGTGTTTTCCGTCTCCGGCGGCTGAAAGTATATGTTGTAGATCTCGCCGCCCACTGGACAGTTGCGACGACCAATCATACGCTTCATCAACTGCTCTTTGGGAACGTCGATCTCAATCGCCTGCAACGTATGTCCCTGCTCCCTGGCCAATCGTTCCAGCATCGCCGCTTGCGCAGTTGTACGCGGGAATCCATCGAGGATATAGCCGCTCTTACTGTCGTCATGATTCGTTCGCTCTTTGACGAGCTGAATCGTGATCTCGTCGGGCACTAACTGCCCCGCCTCCATGATTCTCCGAACCTCTTCAGCAACCGGCGTATGCTCTTTCTTCAAGGCGCGGAAAATATCTCCGGTCGAAATCTGCGGCAGATGGAGTCTTTCCTGAAGCAAACGCGCCTGCGTACCTTTACCGGCACCAGGCGCACCCATCAGCACGATGATCTTCGACATAAGAGGTCAGCTATTAGTCGGATGATGCCGGATTACTTTGGGCCCGCCACTGACACGGGCCTGAAAATTACGCTCTACGCCCTCGCAGTCTTCCACCGCTACCGAGGAAGCCTTCGTAGTTTCGCATTACCAACTGGGCTTCAATCTGCGCTACGGTGTCCATCGCCACGCCGACCAGAATCAGCAGCGAAGTACCACCGAAGTAAAACTGATACCCCATACCAGTTGGGATCCAGGTGAGAAACGGAGTGGTGCTGACGAAACTATCCAACCAATTGCCGATGAGCGGCAGGCGGGCCACTTTGAATCCGCTTAGCATGAACTGCGGAACAAAGGCCACCAGCGCAAGGTAAATCGCCCCCACCACGGTAAGCCGCGTAAGAATATTGTTGAGATACTCCGCGGTCGCGCGTCCTGGTCGAATACCCGGCATGAACCCACCATGCTTCCTCAAGTTGTCCGCGACCTCTTCTACGTTGAAAACAATCGATACATAGAAGAAGGTAAAGAACACTATCAGCGTCAAAAAGACCAGCTCGTAGTAGGGATCGCTGGCATGAAAAGTTTGAAAGAAGTTATAGACCTTTGCCCAGGTCGTAGTCTGATCAGCAGGGGGGAACGCCGCGAACAAACTCTGCGGCATCGACAGCACTGACGATGCGAAGATCACGGGGATCACGCCACCCATGTTGATCTTGAGCGGCATCGTAGTCTGCTGTCCACCCACCATCTGGCGACCAACATGACGTTTGGCATAACTCACCGGTATCTTACGCCTGGCTGCTTCCACAAAAACTACAAAGGCAATGATCGCCACCATCGCTACGACCAGGCCCAGCACGCCCATTATCTCGAGCGTGTCCCCACCGCGAACTCGCTCAAAAACCTGCTGCACTCCACTGGGCAATCCGATCACGATGCCGGCGAAAATCAGCAATGAAATGCCATTGCCCACGCCGCGTTCGGTAATCTGCTCGCCGAGCCACATCACGAAAATCGTTCCAGTGGTAAGCGTCAAAACTGTCGTCAGCAAAAAGCCCCAGGTGGGCGCGCCCACACCATTGACCTGCAACCAGTGAGCGACGAAAGAAGTTTGAATACAAGCCAGCACAACCGTGAGATATCTGGTCCACTGGTTGATCTTCTGGCGTCCCATCTCGCCCTCTTCCTGCAGCTTTTTCAGCGCCGGATAAACGACGGTCATAAGCTGCAGAATAATTGAAGCGGTGATGTAAGGCGTCACGCCGAGGGCAAAGATAGAGATTGTGCGAAAGTTGCCACCCGAGAAAAGGTCGAGGACCCCCAACAGCGTTCCGGCAACATCTTGCCAAACCTGATCCAACCGATCCTTGTTAATCCCAGGCGCACCGACATGGGCGCCGAGTCGATAGACCGCGAGCAGACCGAGGGTAAAAAAGATGCGCCGGCGCAAATCCGGCACATTGAACATATTGCGAACAGCGGCTAGAAATTTTTCCATACTGGTCTTTCTGTGCAGCGCTCGATCAACTAACCACCAATCTCTACTGCGGCGCCACCCGCCTTCTCAATCTTCTCTTTTGCGCTCCTGGTAAAGCGATGAGCCGAGATACGAAGAGCTTTTGATAACTCACCATTGCCCAATACCACGACGTCGTGTTTCGCCTTCTTGATAATTCCCCGCTCGTGTAGCACTTCCGGAGTCACTTCTTCATCGGCTGCAAACGCACGATCAATGGCCGCCAGACTCACTTCCAGCCAGCGCTTCTTGAAAATATTGGTGAAGCCACGCTTGGGCAAACGCCGATGCAAGGGCATCTGGCCGCCTTCAAAACCAATTTTAGCCGAATAGCCCGAGCGAGACTTTTGTCCTTTCTCACCACGCGAAGCGGTCTTTCCCTTGCCCGATCCCGGACCTCTACCAACGCGCTTCTTCTTATGAGTCGATCCTGCGGCGGGTCGAATGCTGTTCAAACTGATGGACATTGTCTACTCCGTTTTGCTCTTACGATAAAAGTACTACTCAACGATACGCAACAGGTGCGGAATTTTTGCAACGGCGCCTCTTGTAGATGCGTTATCCGGTCGCACAACGATCTGGTTGAGCTTGGTCAATCCCAAACTTCGAACCATCGTTTTGTGGGTCTTCGGCGTTGCGATAAAGCTCCGATAGTATTGAATCTGAATAGTTGCGCCACTAGCGGCCTCGCTTTTCGCCGCCTTCTTTTTGGCCTTGGCCTCATCACTCTTAGCTGTTCTCGGCATAATCCCTCACACTATATCCAGCCTCTAACATCCAACATCTTCGGTTACATGTCTTCGACTTGCTTGCCACGAAGTCGGGCAAGCTCCATTGGATCTTTCATCCGCAGCAACGCATCAAACGTCGCTCGCACCACATTGTGCGGGTTCGTTGAGCCCAATACCTTCGTACGTACGTCGTGAACACCGACCGCCTGCATCACTGCACGTACAGCCCCTCCAGCGATAACGCCAGTTCCCTGCGATGCCGGTTTGACCAGTACGCGACCGGCGCCAAACTTTCCGATCAACTGATGCGGCAATGTGTTGTTAATAAGCGGAACGCGGATCAGATTCTTCTTGGCTGACTCAATTCCCTTTTTTATTGCCAGCGGCACTTCGCGGGCCTTCCCGGTGCCAAATCCGACGTGACCGCTTTCATCGCCAACTACCACTAGCGCGGCAAAGGACAGGTTTTTGCCGCCCTTCACCACCTTGGTAACACGATTAATCGAGATCACCGTGTCTTTCAGGTCGAGCCCCTGCGCGGGAATAAGTTTTTTAGGTTGTCTCATTGCTATTCTTTGTTCTCGCCGGAGTTGTCTTCGCCGGCATTTTCTTCTGCCTCAGCAGCTTCGTTTTTGTTAAGCCCGGCGTCGCGAGCTGCATCGGTCAAGGCCTTGACGCGACCGTGATACAAGTAACCACCGCGATCGAAGACGACCTGCTCGATGCCCTTGGCTAGAGCGCGGTCAGCAATCGCCTTTCCCACGCGCTGTGCGGCTTCGATGTTACCGCCCGTTCCTTCGCGCAAATCCTTCTCTGTCGTTGCGGCTGAAACAAGCGTCAAACCTTCGCGGTCGTCAATCACCTGGGCATAAATATGATTAAGGCTGCGATAGATCGCGAGTCGCGGTCGCTCAGTGGTGCCTCTCACTTTGCGACGAATCCGGCGATGAATCGCCTGCCGCATTGCTGCTCTGTCCGTGTGTGCCATAGTCCTCACTCGCGATTGCCGATTGCCAGCAGGCAAATGCAATCCGTCCTTTAACTCAGATTAGCAATCAACGATTGCCGCCGAAAACTACTTCCCGGCTATTTACCAGTCTTGCCGGGCTTCAACTTAATCGCGACATCCGCGTACCGAATGCCTTTTCCCTTGTACGCGTCGGGCTTGCGAAGTTTATGCATCTCCGCAGCTACCTGGCCCAGTTTCTGTTTATCAATACTCGAAAGCGTTAATGTCGTTTGATATTGCTGGATGCTGCCCTTGGTCGTCATGCGCTCGGCCTTGGCTTCCACGCCTTCAGGCAAAGGAAATTCAATCGGGTGGGAATAGCCAAGCGAAAACACAATCTTCTTGGCCTGCACGTCCGCCTTATAACCAACCCCGACAACATCCATCTGTCTGGTAAAGCCTTCGGTCACACCGACGATAGCGTTATTCGCCAGCGCGCGCGCCAACCCGTGTAAGGCAGCCAGATCGTCTGACGAACGCTTTGCGACAAGGGCTTCGCCTTCCTGCTCGAACACAATACCGGAAGGAATCGGTGTCTTGAGCACACCCTTTGGTCCCTTCACTTCCAGCTCTTGCTCACGAATCGTGACGCTAACGCCCTTCGGCAACGTAATCGGTTTCTTTCCAATGCGCGACATAATGACCTCAAGGATGAAGGCGGAAAAATGAAGGATGAAAGTCGTTCATTACCGCACGTTCATCATTATCCTAATAGATTTGCGCTAACAGCTCTCCGCCAACGTTTTCACGCTTTGCGGCCTTCCCGCTCATCAGGCCCTTGGAAGTTGAGACGATATTGACGCCATAACCGCCAAGGACTTTCGGAATCTCGCTCGAACCAATGTACACGCGACGGCCCGGTCTCGACACTCGCTCAAGGTGCGTGATCGACGAAGTTCCGCGCGCGTCATAACGAAGAAATATTCGTATGCTGCGCTTGAGGCCCTCGCCCTTGATGACAAAGTTATTGATGTAGCCCTCTTCCTTCAGAATGCGGGCAATCTCAAGCTTCAGTTTAGAGGCCGGAATATCTACGCGAGAATGCTTTGCCGTGATGGCATTGCGAATGCGCGTCAACATATCGGCGATAGGATCAGTCATTACTCAAAACTCCAGATGCTAGATGTCGGATGTCAGGTGTTCTTGCAAGTCAGGGAACTCACTCGACATCTGTTCTCTTACCAACTTGATTTCACAACGCCGGGGATCTGTCCTTCCAGCGCCAACTGTCGAAAGCAAATACGACACAAGTTAAACTTGCGTAAGTAAGCGCGGGGACGACCGCAACGTTTGCAGCGAGTGTACGCGCGGACCGCAAACTTCGGCTTGCGCGCCGCTTTCGCAATCATTGATTTCTTTGCCATATATCAGTTACCAGCCACTAGATGATGGATGTTAGTTTTCTTTCAAGACCAAATGCTGACATCCGACACTTGGCCTCTGACATCTGCCTTATTGACGGAAGGGCATTCCCAGTCCCTTCAAAAGCGCTCTTGCCTGTTCGTCATTCCGGGCGGTAGTAACAATCGAGATGTTCATACCGCGCAGTTTGTCGACTTTGTTGAAATCGATCTCAGGGAAAATCAGCTGCTCGCGAACACCAATCGTATAGTTCCCGCGGCCATCAAAGGCTTTTGGCGAAACACCGCGAAAGTCACGAACGCGAGGCAGGGCGACCGACACAAACCGGTCGAGGAATTCATACATCCGATCACCGCGCAACGTAACCATCACGCCGATCGGCATACCCTGGCGCAATTTGAAGGACGCGATCGACTTCTTGGCCTTTGTGATCACCGGTTTCTGACCAGTGACGGCGCGAAGCTCATCGGCCGCCGTGTCCAATATTTTTGCATTTGCGATTGCTTCGCCCATGCCCATATTGATCACAATCTTCTCGACGCGCGGGACCGCCATCGGATTTTTGATCCCAAACTCTTTAGCAATCGCCGGCGCGACCTCAGCCTGATAACGCTCTTTTAACCTTGCTGCCATCTCAATCCTCGTGAATCGCCGAGTCGATTACCACCGACCGACGATCTGCTGTTTACAATTTACTTCTCAATCGTATGACCGCTGGTCGCCGCCACTCGAACCTTCTCACCATCGACGCCGGTCTGGTATCTAACGCGTGTTGGCTTGCCCGACTGCGGATCGATTAACTGCACATTTGAAATGTTGATGTAGGCTTCCTTGTCGATGATTCCACCACCGCGATTACTTTGCGGGTTGGCTTTCTGATGACGCTTGATCATGCCGGCACCTTCGACCTTGACCTTCGACTCGCTCGGGAGCACTTCCAATACTCGACCGCGCTTGCCCTTGTCTCGACCCGCGATCACCACCACCTGATCATTCTTCTTGATCTTCGAACGCTTCGTTCCCGCCATGACTAAATAACCTCCGGCGCCAGTGAAACAATCTTCATAAAATTCTTATCACGTAGTTCGCGAGCAACTGGACCAAACACGCGAGTACCGATTGGAGTGCCGTCCTCCTTAATCAAAACCGCGGCGTTCTGATCGAACCGAATATAGGTGCCGTCTTTCCGGCGCACTTCTTTCCGGGTGCGGACAATGACTGCGTCCTGAACCGTCCCCTTCTTGATAGTTCCGTCCGGCGACGCTTCCTTAACGGTGACTTTGATCCGATCACCCAGGCTGGCAATTTTTCCGGTCGAGCCACCAATGGGCATGATCATTTCGACCCTGCGCGCGCCCGAATTGTCGGCGACCTCAAGCGAGGTCTGCATCTGAATCACTGTCGTTACCTCCAGTTCGGCCTTTGTCGTTGATTCCGGTCACTGATCACCAGGACCCGAAGCCAAACCTAAGAACCGCTCTCCTTACTTCGCTGCCTTCTGCACAATTTCCACAACGCGCCAGCGCTTCCTCGCAGAAAGTGGTCGCGTTTCTACAATCCGAACCTTGTCGCCGACGGTAGCGCCCAGCTCATCATGCGCCATGAACTTCGAGGTGCGCCGCACATAGCGTCGGTATTTCATGTGCTTCACCAGGCGGTCAACCCGTACCACGACGGACTTCTGCATCTTGTCCGAAGCTACTACGCCGACCTTTTCGGAACGATGCGCGCGCGGGGTGGATTTTTCTTCCGTCTGCGGTGCAGCTGAAACCGCTGCAACTTCTTCCTGTTTTTCTTCTTCTGCCATTTTCTTACTCAGTAACTCAGCTCACTGGCCGGTTCGCGGTGTCCTCGCCTTACGATCAAGGCCACTCGTTATTTGCTGGACGCTGACTCGCGTTGTCCAGCGAGAGTCTGAACGCGCGCTAGCGCCTTCTTCTCTTCACGGATGCGCTTGACCGCGTCTACTTCACCCAACGCTAATTTGAACTTCAACCGAAAGAGCGATTCTTTCAAGCGCGCGGCTTCGCCACGCAGTTCGTCTTCCGAGAGATCTCGGTATTTGTCCAACTCTTCACGCCGCTTCATTAAATCGCGCCTCCTTCTTGATCCGCGCGCCGCACAAACTTGGTTTTCAACGGCAGCTTCTGGGCCGCCAAACGCATTGCTTCCCGCGCGGTGGGCTCATCGACGCCTTCGATCTCGTAAAGGATGCGGCCGGGTTTGACCACCGCAACCCAATACTCAGGAGCGCCCTTGCCTTTTCCCATACGTGTTTCAGCAGGCTTCTTCGTCACCGGCTTGTCGGGAAACATGCGAATCCAAATCTTGCCGCCGCGCTTGATGTGACGCGTCATCGCAATACGCGCTGCTTCAATCTGGCGATCCGTTATCCACGCCGGCTCCAAACACTTGAGCCCATACTCACCAAAGCTGATCTCGCTGCCACGAGTCGCGACGCCAGACATGCGTCCGCGCATCTGCTTTCGGTGCTTAACTTTCTTCGGCATCAACATGATTAATGCGTTTCCTGTCTGCTCTGTCCGTTGTCAGTGGTCCGTTCTCAGTGGTTCTCGGTCGTTCCCGTTGCTCGTACAACTAACAACTGACAACGGACCACTGACAAGGGACAGTCCCTTAGCCATTTTCCCCACGCGGTCGTCTTCCGTCCGAACCGCCTTCGCGCTCACGACGCGTTCGCGGCCGGCGCTCACGCTCACCAACCCGCGTTTCGTTGATGGGATCCGAACCGGTACCACGAGCCATCGCAGCCTTGGGATCCAAGATCTCACCGCGGTAGATCCAAACCTTCACGCCAATCTGTCCGAACGTGGTCCGCGCTTCCGCGAAACCATAATCAATGTCGGCACGAAGCGTGTGCAGCGGCAGTTGCCCCTGCAAATGCCACTCACTGCGTGCGATCTCGGCTCCATTCAAGCGGCCACTTACCTTGACCTTGATTCCTTGTGCGCCGAACCTCAGCGACTCTTCCACGGCTTTGCGCATCGCGCGGCGAAAGGCAATGCGCTTTTCGAGCTGCGCCGCGATCTTCTCGGCCTGGAGCTGGGCATTCAGTTCAGGCTTATGAATCTCCTGAATCGAAACCAAAACTTCGCGACCAGTCTTCGAAGAGAGATCACTCTTGAGCTTATCGATCTCGGCGCC
>JANNON010000272.1:0-2072 GCA_031399105.1 Blastocatellia bacterium
GCCGGCAATGAGACCTCAGTGCTTTTGACTGGCGGCACCGACGTTACCTCGCACAGCAGAGGTCTGAGGGGCAAAAAAGAATACCCAGTGACCTACATCATGCGCGGTCTGAGAGTACAGGCCCAGGGAACCGGCGATGCCGACGGTAATCTGGTCGCCGAGTGGGTCAGGTTCGATGAGCAGGATCTGCGCAGCGCTCAGTCGCTCGAAGCGACAGATGCGATGGCGCAGGAAAATCAGAAGCGGCTAGAGGCTGCTGAACAAGCAGCGCGCGAAGCGGCGGCGAATGCAGAACGCATGGCCGGACAGATTGCGGAGAACACTGCGATCGCGACTGAGGCGAGACAGAAGGCCGAAGCGGCTCAAGCGCAGGCAGATGCTGCTTACAAAGCGGCTGCGTTGGCCAACAACCGTATCAACGGACTCGGTGATTACGAACAGGTACGCACAATTCCGGTTCTCTTCGGTGTGAATAGCGCCACTATTAACGCTGCTGCAAAGCAGACGATGGACGAAGCGGCCGCCTGGGCCAAAGAAGAGAAGGCCAAAGGGAACGCGAACGGCTGGCTCGTTGAAGTAGTGGGCTTTGCAGATACGACCGGCAACACGACGAAGAATCGCACCCTAAGCGAACGACGCGCGAAGGCGGTCATTCAGTACCTCGTGGGTGTGCACAATTTGGATCTCCGGCGCTTGGTCCAACCGTTTGGATATGGTGATTCCAAGCCCGTCGCGAGCAACAAGACAGCCGAGGGTCGAACAAAGAATCGGCGAGTCGAGATCAGGATTTTGCAGAACAAGGGTATCGCGCAAAAAGCTGACTAGAGCAGCCGATCTTAATCAAGAACCTCCTAGCGCGACACGGGTCGCTGAGCTGCCGCAGTCAGAAATCGCTGATTGCGGCAGCCCTTTTTTGGGAGCGCGGACGGCCCGTCCGCTTGGAACGCTCGCTACCGCGCGGCTACGCTTGAAACACTCAAATTCGAAGTCGAGGCACCCAATCATGCGGACGGGGCCGTCCGCGCTCCCAGTAAATTGGATTTCGGTCGGAGGGTAAGTTGCGCCGAAACGTAGATATGCCAGACCGTTAGATTCACCAAAAATTCACCAGTCTTTCACGCCTCTTCCACTTGCCTTCCCTATAGTCTCCAACCATGCAACGCGGCTTTGTCATACAGCTTCATTCAGAGATCGATCTTAGTCCAGAAAAGTTTGCAGGTCGGGTCGAGCACGTAGACAGCGGCCGCGCGGATGGCTTCCGCTCAGTGGAAGAACTCGTGAGCTTTATCAGGCAAACGATAAGGGAACTCGAAGAGAAGGCGCGCTTGGAAACTCAAGAGTCGCCACCAGAACATTAAGGGCTGCGAGCTGAACGTCCGCGAAGGATCGCTGTCTCAATGCGCCGCGCGTCACCGCTCACCTGCTGAAGTGACGTCAAAAAAACTAATTTGCAACTGACCGCGTGAGGTCGGTAACCAAAACCAGAAGGAGAAATATCATGTCAACTACTAAAGAAGCGTTCGTTCCACATAAAAATGCACCAGGACCGCCCCGGCTCGAAATGCCAGTGGCTGACTTCTCGGGAACCGTCAATACGGATCCGATGTTCATCGCTGACCGGCTGGCGATCCAGAATCACGTCATGGCTTATTCGTACTTAATCGATGAAGGCCGTTGGGACGATTGGTTCGCGCTGTTCTCGGACGATGTTTCGTTTGAGACTACCGTACCGACGCTAGGCGCGATCATCATTAAAGGCAAGGACGCTTTTCGCGCATTTGTTGATATCAGATATATCCAACCCGGAAAAACCTCAAAGGGTGTGCGGCGTCACACACAAGGCAACTTCCACGTAGCCGAGCAAACCGCGACCACGGCGAAGGCCCGCGCGTATATGACGATCTCCAGCGTACCCGCTGGCGACCACATGCATGACGTTACCACTGGCACCTACAGTGCCAACCTCGAAAAGCGTGACGGAAAGTGGACCATCACTCGCTGGTACGTCGAAACAGATGCACCTGTGAGCCCGAGCGGGATCCCGCCGGGTTTCGAGAAGGAGATCACGGCGA
>JANNON010000316.1:0-2957 GCA_031399105.1 Blastocatellia bacterium
GTTGTGGCCTCCAGCCCAGGGTAGCGTGCTTTGGCGCTACCCTGGGATCGTTTGAGATTGAGTAATCTACCCCAACGGGGTTGCGTCTGGTCAATTCAGGTAGATGGATGTTCTGCTTCTAATCCCAGGGGAGGTTAACCACCGAGACGCAACCCCGCTGGGGTAGGATTTCCATTCGTGCCTGGTCCCAGGGTAGCGTCAAAGCCCGCAACCCTGGGCTGCAGGCCTAAACACCTTCGGTCTAAAGAGCGGGAACCGGGTCAGCGTTCATAATGTGAGACTTTCAGCGGACGCGGTACGTCGTAATCCAGTTGCTATGTTATATTTTCCCCGTAGATTTGAGACTTTTAAGGCTGATTGAATGAACAAGCGCTTTATCATCTTTGCCGGTTCTGTGATTCTCATCGCCGCTCTCGTGGGTGGGAGTATCGGCCGCTCGCGCAAATTTGCCTGGACCACTCCGAGCGGCAGCGCAAACACTTATGCCAAGGCCAGTGAGATTGAAAAGGATTACAACAACGCCATAAACGAGATCACAGAGAATTACGCCGGCGAGATCGATTATGAAAAAGCTACTCAGGCCGCAATCCAGGGAATGCTTTCGACGCTCGATCCTCACTCGATGTATTTCCCGTACAACGAATTTAAGAAACTCAAAGAGGATCAGGACTCACGCTTCTATGGCATTGGCGTGACCATCGTGCAGCATCGTGACGGTGTGTACGTGCAGTCGGCTGTTGAGGGAACGCCCGCGGCGCGACTAGGTTTGCGTTACGGCGATCGCATAGTGGAAGTCGACGGCAAAGATGCCCGCCAATGGTCGAGCGAACAAGTTTCCAAGAACGTGCGCGGCGGTCGTGGCGAGCCAGTGCAAATTAAGGTCGAACGCGCGGATTCAGAAGCCCCGATGTATTTCACCATCGTGCGCGATCTTGTGCCGCTCCCTTCAATCCGCAACGCTTACATGCTGCGTTCCGGAACCGGGTACGTCGGATTGACCGGCGGTTTTCAGAACACGAGTGATGACGAGTTGCGCGCAGAGTTGACCAAGCTCAAGGCCCAGGGCATGCGCCAGTTGATCCTGGATCTGAGAAACAATCCTGGGGGACTCCTGAATCAAGCAATTGATGTTTCGAGCGAGTTTCTCACGCGCGGCCAGGTAGTCGTGTCAGTGAAAGGACGATCGGAATTTAGCGAACCAATTGTTTATAAGTCGAATGGTTCTGATCCTGAGGACATTCCGCTCGTGGTCATGATTAATCGCGGTTCCGCTTCGGCTTCTGAGATTGTTGCGGGCGCAATTCAGGATCACGGACGAGGCTTGATTGTTGGTGAGACGAGTTTTGGAAAAGGATTAGTCCAGCGAGTTTTCCCGTTACCGTTTAACGCCGGACTCACCTTGACCACTGCGCGTTACTACACTCCTTACGGACGTTCATTACAACGCGACTATTCAAGCGGCTCGCTTTACGATTATTACACTCGTCATGAAGAGGCCCAGCCTTCCGCGTCGCCAGCTATTCAAAACCCCAATTCTCCTTTAGCGCAAGCCTCTCCTACTCCGTTTCCGCAAAGTGGTCCAGCCATAAAGACCGCTGCGGGCCGTGTGTTTTATGGTGGCGGCGGAATCACTCCGGACATTGAAGTGAAGCCCTTTAACTTCACGCCCGTCCGGTTGCGAATAGCAGAGGCCGCGTTCCAGTTCACTCGCCGGTTGGCCGCTGGAGTTGTTCCGGGTTTGGAGAGTTACAAAGTCGAGAAGGTTCAGTATGGTCGCAATCCGAAACCCGGCGACTTTCCGATCAACGAAAAGGTGCTCGAGGCGTTTCGTGTATTTGTGCGTGGGGATGCCCCCTCCCAGTTGACAGCAGCGCAGTTGGACGAAGAATTCGAATTTGTGAAGCTGCGCTTGCGTGAAGAGATAGTTACCGCCGCTTTTTCTCAGGATGCCGGCGCGAGAATTCTGTTCGACAGTGACCCGCAATTGTTGCGTGCGCTGGAAGCATTGCCCGACGCCAAACGACTGGCCGAAAGCGTGCGCCAAAGCACCAACCGCAGTTAGTTTCTAACCCGTCACCCTCAGCAGCAAACATTTCAAATAGTAGGTCTCGGGAACGCTCAGTATCACCGGGTGATCGTTCGCTTGCATTCGTTTTTCGATTACTTGCAACTTGCGATGCGCATCACGCGCCGCTTCGGCAACAATCTCAACAAACATTTGTTCTGAGACGTGGTAAGAGCAGGTGCACGTGACGAGTGTGCCGCCCGGGTTCAGCAGCTTGAGAGCGCGCAGGTTTATCTCTTTGTAGCCACGCGCCGCCGGTTTTATGCTGGCGCGGTTCTTCGCAAAGGCCGGCGGATCCAAAACGATCGTATCGAACCTCTCGCCACTGCTTTCCATTTCACGTAACGCGTCAAAAACATTCGCTTCACGAAACTCGACATTAGTAGCGGCGTTGAGTTCTGCATTCCGTCTTGCCGCTGCTACCGCTTGACTCGAGATGTCGATCCCTATGACCTCATCGCAGGCGGTTGCGAGATGCAGGGCGAAAGCTCCGTTGAAAGTGAAGCAGTCAAGCGCGCGACCATGTGCCGCGGCGCGGGCGGCCAGTCGGTTTTCCCGTTGATCGAGAAATGAACCGGTCTTTTGACCACCGAGAGGGGAGACGATAAAACGCGTACCGTGTTGCGCGATCTCAATTTCGTCCGGTATCTCGCCGTACAAGCCACCGGCAATCAGCTCGAGCCCTTCCAACTCGCGAACGCGTACGTCGTTACGCTCGACAATTGCGCGGGGTGCAAACTCTTCAATCAGCAGCTCGATGAGCATTGGTTTGATTGCCTCAGTGCCTTGCGAGAGAGTTTGCACTACGAGTAAGTCGTCGTAGCGATCTACGATCAGCGAGGGCAGCAGATCACCTTCCGAAGATACGAGCCGAAAGGCATTAGTATCAGCT
>JANNON010000331.1:0-2309 GCA_031399105.1 Blastocatellia bacterium
ACGGCGCGATGTGCTCGAGCGCGCGCGCAGAGCCGTGCCACGCCACGCGCGGCCGGTGATCACCAGCTATATTTTGTGAAGCAAATGCAAGCGTGCGTAAATTCAGTTGATTGAGTGGCGCGCTCGGCCAGGCCCGAACTTTTGCCGTAGACATTGGTTTGCGCACCGGTGGGGTCGCGCAACAAGAACAACGGGGAAGCCGCTCCCTTTGAAGAGCGCGTGCGATCTCTGGTTGCGCCGCCCGCCACGGGTCGCGCTTCGAACTGCGGTCTGCCCGTTCACCAATCGATTCAATTTACTTGAAGATTATGTTGATAACGCGTAAAATTTGTGCCTAAACTGATGTAAGCTGTTGTTTTTCCTAGTTTTTGTGTGGTCTTGCAGATGTCCGCGAGTAGTTTGCTAGTTTCACTTGCGGTGGTCGATGACCATCCCATCCTCCGTCACGGCCTTGTCGCCGTTCTTGGGAGCGAGCCGCGATTTAAAGTTGTCGCAGAGGGAGGAAGTTCGACCGAGGCTGTCCAGATTGCCAATCAGCATCGCCCAGACGTAATGATACTGGATTTGGGCATTCCGGGCGGCGGCATCGAGGCGCTGAAACAAATCTGCATTGAAGTCCCCTCAACCCGCTGCATTGTGCTCACCGTGTGTGATAGCGCCGAGACCGCAATCGGTGCGCTCAATGCGGGCGCTCAGGGGTATATTCTTAAAGGTGTCAGTGGCGCTGATCTGAAGGCAGCGATCTGGACTGTTTTCAATAACGAGTCATTCGTTTCCCCGGAATTCGCGACGAAGCTTCTCAGGGCTGCCCAAATCAAGCAACAAGATACGTCACAAGCCAACGGCAGATTGAACCACCGTGAAAGTCAGGTATTGCGCGAAGTCGAAAGCGGTCTGACAAATAGAAAGGTCGCAGAGAAACTGGGCATAAGCGAAAAGACCGTGAAATACTACATGTCCAACATTATGGAAAAATACGGCGTCCGCAATCGCGTTTCCGCAGTCGTTGCGCATCAGGCCAATCGCCGAGCGCTGCCGGATGCCTGACCGACCGTCAAAGAGTGTCCGTCTGGAAAATTAGTCGGAAGCGTTGGCATTGTCGCCTTTGGTGTTCGCCAGACGACGATCTTTTCCTTCATGCCTTTGCGGTGTTCAAGAGCCGAGATGGCCGTGCGTCGCCGAATTGCTTTCCGAAGCCAGATGATGGTCCAAGAAAATCCTGCACGACACCTCCGTTCCTCCGCCCGGCCGCGACTTCAATTCAAGTTTGCCACCGACGGACTCGGCGCGATACTTCATCCCGAGCAATCCCAGCCGGTCGGTGTCCGTATCGCTAGGGAGTCTCGAAAGATTGATGCCTGGTCCGGAATCGCGAATCGAAAGATTCAGTGCGGCATCTCCAAAGAAAAGAGAAACCTCCTGATCAGATCCACCAGCATGTTTATACGCGTTGGTGAGCGCCTCCTGGGTTACCCCTGCCACGCATCGAATGATATCTCTCGGCAACTGCTTCGGGATATTGTTCGCCTGCAATGTTGCGTAAGAACCTGTGCGGCGCTCATGGCCTGCGATGATCGACCGCAGGACGCCAATCAAGTCCTCGCTCTCCTCAAGGCGAGGAAGCAGGAGGCCGCTTGAGATAGAACGAAGGCTCGCCAAAGCGTCGGAAGTTGCGCGGCGAACCTCGGCGATGACATTGCTCGATGTCTGTCCCACATCCACAGTTGTTTCCAGTGCTTTTTCGATTTCGTCAAGCCGCAATAGCACGAAGCTTACTAACTGGGCCGGGCCGTCGTGCAGCTCAGCACCAATCCGCCTCTGAACCATATCATCGATCCTGGCGGTCTCCCGCATGGCATTGTGGATTCTCTCCGTAAGGCGATCGTTGGCGCGGTGGAGTCTGGATTGCTCGCGCAGCCGTAACTGCAGGGCCTTTTTCTGCTGATCGATCGTGGCGCTGCCGCGATAGACGATGGCGAAGAGAACCAGCAGCAACGTAAAGGCCGATGCGCTGATCACGAGCCAATCGTGAACGGCAGCGTCGAAGATTTCCTTATGCAACCGTTCGGCATTCTCATAAAACTCGCCGACGGCGATGATCTGATTTGTCCCGGACTTATGGAGCGGCGCATAGATTTCGTAGAGCGGCACCGCCAGAGTGCGCTCAAAAGTGTTCTCCTCGTCGTCAAAGTCCGCGAAGGCTCCCCTGATCTCGCCCATAAAGCTGGGCCGTATTTTTGTGATGTCAAACTTTTTCCCAATCAAGTCTTTCTGTGAGCTGTAGACGATCGTTCCGTCTGGCGCCCAAA
>JANNON010000335.1:0-3325 GCA_031399105.1 Blastocatellia bacterium
ACAACACAGGCGTGCAAGTGGCCGATGTGGTGGTTGGCTTTCTGCATATCGAGGAGTTGTCGCTCGACCAGATTAAAGCACTCGATCGTTCACTACCTGAGGATCGCCCGTTCGATTATTACTGTTGGGATCTCTACACAAATGTCGGTCTTTTCTATCGAGATGGCGATCCGAACAGCCAACCTAATCCCGAAAAGCTGCAGCTGCGCACGGAGATTCTGCACGCGGTCGAGGCGGGAAATAACTCGATTGCGGAACTCGCAGACTACATTGCCACCAGAAATGTGGAGTGCATTCTTGACACGATGGAGCGGCTGGAGATTCGTTACGATCTGCTGGCACGTGAGTCAGAGATTCTGCATCTTCGTTTCTGGGACCGGGCATTTGAGTTAATGAAGTCCGCGGGCGTCATTCGTCTTGAAACGGAGGGAAAGAACAAAGGGTGTTGGGTGATGCCCTTTGAGTCGCATACCGGTACCGATGAACACGAGGCCGACAAGATCATCGTTCGCTCGAACGGAACCGTTACCTACACTGGCAAGGACATCGCTTATCAACTTTGGAAGTTGGGCCACCTTGGCCTTGACTTCAACTACAAACCGTTTCGTTCATACGATGACGGGCATGTCGTCTGGACGACCACAACCGAGCCGAATGCGGTGACTTTGCCGGAAGTACCGCGGCCAAATTTTGGTGGTGGCGAAACTGTTTATAACGTCATCGACTCGCGGCAGTCGTATCCCCAGGAGATAGTTCGTCGCGGCGTCGCAGCGCTCGTGCCTGAATTAGGCGAGAAGGCGAGCGTGCATTTGGCGTACGAGATGGTTGCGTTATCGCCTGCCGCCTGTGAAGAGCTTGGCATTCAACTAAGCGAAGGCGATCGGTCAAAGCCTTACATCGAGATGAGCGGAAGAAAAGGTCTCGGTGTTAAGGCAGACGATTTGATCGATCGTCTCGAGGCGGATGCGTTGAGCGAAGTTGCTTCCCGCCATCCGGAATTGTCGGCTGAGGAACAAACTGCGACTGCTCATGCGATCGCCGTGGGCGCGCTCAGGTATTTCCTGCTGAAGTTCACGCGCAATTCAGTAATCGCTTTTGATTTTCACGAGGCGCTGTCTTTCGAGGGTGAAACCGGACCTTACTGTCAGTATGCTGCCGTGAGGGCAAACTCTATTTTCCGGAAACTCGCTCCCGAGGAGCGTCATGAGGCAATTGAGTTTATCGGCAGTCCGAGCGAGACAATCGGTCAGGTTTTGGAAGGCGACGCGGGAACCGAGATCTGGTCGCTGGTGATGCTCGCGCAGAGGTTGGAAGAGGTCATCGCACAGTGCGCCGCAGCGGCTGAACCCGCGAACCTGGCGAAGTATACTTTTAACTTAGCTCGTGGTTTTAATCTCTTCTACCATCGCCATCGAATTATTACCGAAGAGGATAAGACGAAAAAAGCTGTCCTGATCGCGGCAGCGGAAATTGCCCGGCGTCAGTTGACCATGGCGCTGTCGATCCTCGGTATCAGCGTTCCGGAGAGGATGTGAGACGGAAGACACTGGGACGCGGAGATACGGAGACGCGGAGACACGGAGATACGGAGACGCGGAGACGCGGAGACACGGGAAAATAATTGACCGCACTGTACATTTATCAAAACGTAAGAGTATAAAAACAACATGCTGATAGTAATGAAAGCTGATGCGACGGACGCCGAGATCAAGTCCGTCGTCACCGTCATCGAAGATCTGGGATTCAAACCGCACGTGATGCCGGGTGCAACGCGAACGGCTATTGGCATCACCGGCAATCAAGGCACCGTAGACCCGACGCACTTCGAAACCCTTCCCGGTGTTTCCGAAGCCATCCGAGTTAGCAAGCCATACAAGCTAATCACGCTCGACTTGCGACCGGAAAAAACGATCGTTCGCGTCGGGGACGCAACTATCGGCGGCGACGAATTGGCGATCATTGCCGGTCCATGTGCAATCGAAAGCCGCGCGCAAGCATTCGCCGTCGCGGAGGCGGTGCGTCGCAGCGGCGCCAGATTTTTCCGCGGCGGCGCATTCAAACCGCGGACCTCGCCGTATGCATTTCAAGGGTTAGGCGAAGAAGGTCTGCGGCTGCTCGCGGAGATTCGCGATGCATACGGATTGAAGATCGTCACGGAGGCTCTGGATGAGGCTGGCGTAGATCTCGTAGAGAAATATGGCGATGTGATCCAGGTTGGGGCGCGGAGTATGCAGAATTTCACCTTGCTCCGGAGAGTAGGAAAATCTTCCCTGCCCGTTCTGTTGAAGCGTGGCTTGTCTGCGACGCTGGATGAGTGGCTGCTAGCTGCCGAATACATCATGTCTGAAGGCAACTATCAGGTGATCCTCTGCGAACGCGGCATACGCACGTTCGCTCAGCACACGCGGAATACCTTGGACCTCGCGGCAATTCCGGCGGTTCGACGCGTTTCGCATTTACCGGTGATCGTCGATCCTTCACACGGTACGGGAAAGAATTACATGGTCACGCCGCTGGCGCGTGCGGGTGTGGCAGTGGGCGCAGACGGCTTAATTATCGAAGTACACGATCAGCCAGACCACGCATTGTCGGATGGCGCCCAAGCTTTGACTCCGGCTCAGTATGAAAGGCTGGTCAGCGAAGTGAGATCGATTTATGAGGTGATTGCCCCGGCCGCGGTTGGGTAAAAGAATGGTCTTGAGTCTTTGCTCTCTTTTCTACTTTGGACGTTGGACTTTGGACTTTGAACTTTCCTCGGCCTTTCCCCTCAGGATAGACGCTAACTTCGTAGAAAAAGCAGACCGCGGCATGATGTGCGTATAGCCAGCCTCTTTCGCCTGCTCCTGCAACTCAGTCAAGATGTGAGAATAGAATCCCAGTAAGGGAATTCCGCGCAACTCCTCATCTGCCCTCATCCGCTTAGCGATAGCCAACGGATCAATGTTCGTCGATTGCAGATCGACGATTACCAGATCTGGCTTGTTCTTTCGGGCAGAGGTCATCAACACATCGGCATTACGCACAAAGCTAACGTCGGCGCCGACACCCTCGGCGGTGGTTCGGATCTTCGAAGCAAAAAACAGATCGGCAACTGCAGCAAGTACTTGTTGGTTCATAGGAACGCCATCTTCTCATTTCGCATCGGTTTTGTCGTCCGTAGCCAATCAGCGACGGTTCTGGGCACCGTTTGAAAGACTCGGACTTCATCGGGAACGAATATGTCGTGTCTCACGGTCGGGAAGGCGGACCCTGTCCCCGCTCCCCACAGCAGGTCTTGCTGGCGAACGAGTTGGCAGATCATTTTGAGGCGGCGGTTTTACTAAGG
>JANNON010000379.1:0-2399 GCA_031399105.1 Blastocatellia bacterium
CTGGCCGCCTTCGTTCGCGGGGGCAAAGCGGCTGGCCGCCTTCGTTGCGGTAAGCCTCTGGCTTACCGGTTCGTCAACTAGCAAATGAGGCTAAGCCTCCACCATATATTCGAGGCGTAGCCTCTAACTCATGAAAGCGTCTCGGTAAGCCGGAGGCTTACCGCCAGGAACGCGGCAAAGCCGCGACAACGACCGCACCAACTCAACTTCGGACTATTCCGGACTTGGTGTGGGTTTCGCAACAACCGGCCCAGCGACCTTCACACTGTTACGAACCGTGTCCCAGGCAGCGGCTGTCTGCTTCCGCGCTTTGTCAGAACCGAAATACGTGAGCAGCACGAGTCGCTCTCCCGCTACTCCCCAATAGATTTCGGCCGCACCAGTCTCTCCGTCCATTACCGCCTGCACCTTTATTCCGTCAGCTTTCACGCCGCCAATATCGGTCGTCGCGGGCAGCCGCTCCGGCTTTGCTCCCATCTCTTCAAACTGCTTCGCGGTCGAGTTCACGTACGCATCGACCAACACTTTTTTCGCCTCCGTTACTCTTTCCGGTGTGTTGACTGGAGTTCGGAAAACGAAAACTCTGATCTGCGACTCGCTGCCGGCCTTGCCGAGAATCAACTGCTGCGCATCAGGGGTACTCGAATCCTGCAGCATCCACGAAGTCGGATAATCGAAGGTCAAACCGTCTTTGTTGAACTGCTTGTTATCGGCAGCCGCTTGGCCCAGAACAAACACGGCGCAAACCGACAGGATGAACGCTGACAAGAAAGTTCGCGATAGTTTCATCTCTACCTCCCAAGGTCTCCCGTTCCAAAATAGTTGATCAGCCGTCGCTTCGAGTGCCGCAGCAATTCCTCATTGAGTAAATCCCAAACCTGCCGCACCTGTTTCTCAGTCGTTCGAATGTTTCCAATCGATAGCCGCAACGTCAACTTCTCGTGCAAACGCGTGTGCGAGAGCAGTGCTTTGCCGGTAGAGTTGATCCCGTGCATGATCACTTCGTTCAAGTCATCCAGGCGATTTGCTCGCAAGCTTTCCGTTTCGCCGACGACCTTCGGACAAGCGCGAAAGCAAACCAGACCCAACGGCACCGGCGCCATCAGTTCCCAATCCGGCGATTCGTCAATCCACGATTTAAAAAGCTGGGCCAGGCGGCAATGTTCGCGAATGCGCGCGGCCAGGCCTTCGTGACCGAAATAGCGAATGATCATCCAAAGTTTCAGCGCCCGAAACCGACGACCAAGTTGTATGCCATAGTCAGAACCACTACGCACCTGCTCCTGCTCAGGCGTGCGGAGATACTCAGGGACCAAAGAGAAAGCGCGACGCAAGAGATCCATCTGACGACAATAGAGCACGGAAAGATCGAAGGGGGTGAAAAGCCACTTATGCGGATTAACGGCGATCGAATCTGCTCGTTCACAACCGTCCAGGATGTGACGCATCTCAGGCACTACTGCCGCTGATCCGGCGTAAGCGGCGTCGACGTGCAGCCACATCCGGTGCTCTTCGCAAAGCGGCGCAATCTTCTCAACCGGATCGATGCTTGACGTTGAGGTGGTGCCGACCGTCGCCACGACACAGAATGGAATCACGCCGTTGCGCTTGTCTTCCTCGATCGCCTCGGCCAGAGCTTCAACGTCCATCCGAAACTCTTCGTCGGTGGGAATCTTTCGCAAGCCGCGCTGGCCCAGTCCGAGGGTGATGACGCACTTCTCGATTGACGAGTGTGCCTGCTCTGAAACGTAAACTCGCAAGAGCGGCAGATCTTTCCGGCCACTCATGCCTTCTTCACGAATTCGTTGTTCTACTCCTTCACGCGCGGCAGCGATGGCGTGCATGCTCGAGACTGAGGCGGTGTCGTAAATAATTCCCGCATAGCCCGCATCGAGTCCCATCATTTGTCGCAGCCAATCAAGCGTTACTTCCTCGAGTTCAGTCGAAGCCGGCGACGTGCGCCACAGCATAGCTTTATTGTCGAACGCGGCTGACAGCAGCTCGCCGAAAATTCCAGGTGCGGACGTTGAAGTTGCGAAGTAAGCAAAGAATGAAGGATGGCTCCAATGAGTTAAAGCCGGAACTATTAGCTTATCGAGGTCGCCAATGATCTTTTGCATCGATTCGCCATTGACGGGCGGCGCCACGGGAAGCTGTGCCTTTAAACTCCCGGGTTCGATTTGCGCGAGCACCGGCAGTGTCTCTATGTGATCGAAGTAGTCGCTAATCCAGTCAATCAACTGGTGACCGAACTGGCGAAACTCCTCCTTGTTCATGTCGCCGAGCGGCGGGGCAAATCCTTTTGGGGAATTCTCCATGGCGGGCAGTCTAATTTAGGAGTTGCAATTACTCCAACGCTATCACTGCCACTCACTCAACCTGGTGGGTCTCAGTCAGTA
>JANNON010000392.1:0-9539 GCA_031399105.1 Blastocatellia bacterium
CGCCTCGCGGAGCTGTCGTACTGAGTTTTCCGGTTCGTCGCCCTTAAAGACCGCGGAACCCGCAACAATGATTTCTGCTCCTGCCGCAACAACCTGAGCGATGTTGTGGCGATCGACGCCACCATCAATCTCGATGCGAACGTCTAATCCACGTTCATCGATCATACCGCGAAGCCGGCGAATCTTTTCCAGCGATTCTGGTATGAACTGCTGCCCGCCAAAGCCAGGATTCACCGACATCACCAGTACATAATCGACGAATCTCAAAGCCTCTTCAACTGCACTCACGGGCGTAGCCGGATTGAGTACCACGCCAGGCTGTGCGCCAGCGGCACGAATCGCCATCAAAGTCCGATGCAAATGCGGATCAGCTTCGACATGGACTGAAACCATTGCGGCGCCCGCTTTAACGAATTGCTCGGCGTACCTGCCAGGCTCGGAAATCATCAGGTGAGCATCAATTGGCAATCTTGTTCTATTGGCTAACGACTTCACGACCGGCAAACCAATCGTGATGTTCGGCACGAAGTGACCGTCCATGACGTCGACATGCAAAATCGCAGCGCCACCACGTTCGACTGCGGCAATCTCCTCGCCTAAACGAGAGAAGTCAGCCGATAGAATCGAGGGCGCGATATCGATCGTTTTTTCAGTCACTATTGACGTTTTCAATCTCTGCTTGCGGCCGCCCGGTCAGCGATTAGGTGTATTTGCATTTCCAGCGGCCGGTGTTGGTCGGGGAGTTGTCGGGCGCTTGTCACTGTTTTGGTTATTCGTACGTGGCGGCGTTGTCTCGCCACCTTCAACGGCGCGGTTGCTGTTTACGTTCTGCGAGGCATTCGCATTGACCTTAGTGCGATTGGCATTCTTATTGGCCTGGTTAGCATTCGAGTTTGCGTTGTCATTAGCGTTCTTGTTCGAATTCCGGTTCCGCTTCGGCTTGTTCTCATTAGCCGGGGAGGTGTTTGCGTTCTCAGCTGCTTGCTCTTCCGCAACTTTCTTGTCTGTAGCTTCGCCTTCCGAGGCCTCGCCCTCTTTGGCAGCCCGACTGACATCCATTGCCACAGTCTGACCTGCTTTTACGACCTCGCCAGCGCGGGGCAACTGAAACAACACGGTGTCGGGTTTTGATTGATTGCTGGGCCGCGTGGCTCGCACTCGAAAATTCAAGCCCGCTTCGCCAAGAACGCGTTCAGCCTCGAAACGATCCTTACCAACTACCTCGGGAACTCTAACTTCCGGGCTGCGCAGCGAAAGGTAGACGGTGCTTACCAGGCCAAAGAGAAAAACGAATCCAATCAGGACTATGATGCCGAGTCTGCGTAGAACTGAGAAAGGCTGAAACGTCAAAGTATTCTCTTCACCTCGTCTGGCACTAAAGTTACCGCCAAACCAAGTTGCGAAGTCTAGCATCGGCAAAGATGAGCCGCAAGCAAGCGATCTTGTGTAGCAATGCAGTCAGGTAGCGGGTGGGGCCTGGGTCAAGTGCGAAGCAAGACCCACTCGCTACCCGCGCGTTACTGACTTCATCGCTACAGTTAAAGCCGCCGCAGAGCCGCAATGTAAAACCCATCGGCACCGTCAACGTGCGGCCAGGTTCGAATTCCTTTCAAAGATCCTTCAGCGGGCTCGAAGTCAGCGGTGGCGGTCAGAAAGTCCGCAATAACCTCTTCGTTCTCTTCGCGCTCCACCGAGCAGGTCGAATAGACTAAACGCCCACCTGGCTTAACCACCCTCGCTGCGTTCGAAAGTAAACGTTTCTGGCGAGCTGACAACTCCTCAATATCTGCGGCTGTGATGCGCCAGCGGATCTCTGGGTTGCGCCTCAAAGTACCGGTGCCGGAACATGGCGCATCAACGAGTACCGCGTCAAAGAGATTTTGCTCGAATGGCAGGGGCTCCAGTCCATCCAATAATATCGTTTGAATGCTGGTTAATCCGTGTAATTGAGCAGTTCGTGAAATGGTGCGAAGCCTTGTCTCGTGGAGGTCAGCAGCAATCACGACCGCTTGATTTCCTGCTAAATCGGCAATCTGTGTGGTCTTGCTGCCGGGCGCCGCGCATAAATCCAAAAGGCGCTCACCTGCTTTTAACGGCAACAAGCTGCCGACCAACTGCGATGCCTCATCCTGAATATAGACCTGGCCAGCTTCGGCTAACTCGAACAATCCCCCTGCGGATCCGGTCAATCGCCAGGCGTCCTTCGCTATTTTGGAAGGGACAATTTGAGATCCGCGCGCTTTGAGGAAACCAGCTACTTCAGACTCGGTTGATCGGTTCCTGACAATGCGGAAAGCCAAGGGCGGCATTTCGTTGTTAGCTCTTGCAAACTCCTTCGTATGGCCCAATCCAAAATCGTTCGCCCAACGTTCAAGCAGCCAACGAGGATGCGACGTCTCGATCGACAACCGCTCGATGGGATTCAGGATTTCGGTTAGCGGATCATATTCAGCTTCTCGTGTCGCGCGCCGAAGAATTGCATTAACGAATCCTTCGGCTGATCTCAACCGAGCGCGTCGTACCAGGTTTACTGATTCGTTGACCGCTGCCGATGCCGGAATTCGCGAAAGGAAACGCAGTTGATAAAGTCCGAGACGCAGTGCGATCCGAACCTCTGGATCCAAACCGGATATTTTGCGATTGGTGAGGTGTTGAGTAAGTGCGTCAAGCCAAAGCTGGCGACGAAGGACTCCGAGCACAAGTTCATGAGTGAGCGCCCGATCTGCCGGTATGAGCTCTGGCTCTTTTGCGGCAAGCAGAATCGAAGCATAGGCCCCGGCGTCAACTCGTTGGAGAATTTCAAACGCCGCAAGTCTGGCCGGCGAGACAGGATTAGACTTAACCAAACTGGTCGCCAATCTGTAGATGCGTTCCGTTCAAGAAATCGCGCACGGTCATCACTCGCTTTGCTTCCGGTTGAACTTCAAGCAAGCGAAGCGCGCTATCGTCGCCACATCCGATCACAAGTTCCTCCCCATGCGCGGCGAGAACCTGACCTGAAATGCCGGAGGCCGTCTCAACTTCAAGCGGTTCAGCTTTCCAAACCACCAGTCGTCGCCCGCCAACGGAAGTGTACGCGTTGGGCCAGGCTTGAAAACCTCTTACCGCACACTCAATTGATCTGGCATCAAGGGTCCAGTCGATCCGGCCATCCTCTTTCGTCAACATGGGGGCTAACGTAGCGTCGTGGTGTCGTTGAGGCCGAGGCGTGAGCTGATCAAGTTGAGAGAGAGTTTCGCCAAGCAGTTCCGCTCCGATATGGCTCAACCGCGTCATCAATTCCGGCGCAGTCTCTTTTGCCCCAATTGAGGTTTCGCGCTGCAAAAGAATTGGACCTGAATCCAGCTCTTCAGCAATGAACATTGTCGTTACGCCAGTTTTCTCTTCTCCATTCACGATTGCCCAATTCACCGGAGCCGCGCCGCGGTAACGGGGCAACAATGAAAAATGGACGTTGATCGCGCCGCGCTTCGGCGAAGTCAAATACTCGCTGGGAAGGATGCGACCGTAAGCGACGACCACGGCGACGTCCGCATTGTAGGAGGCGAAGAGTTGCTTCGTTTCTTCGGTCTTTATTCGCTGGGGTTGTACGACATTAATGCCGTGGGACAGGGCGAATTCTTTTACTTCTGATTGATGGAGTTTGTGACCACGACCAGCGGGTCGATCAGGTTGCGTCCAAACGGCCACGACCTCGTGACCATCGGCGAGACACCGCTGCAAAGTAATTACCGCCGCCAGAGGTGTTCCCATGAAAACAATGCGCATATCGCTGATCCCTCATCCCTCACCCCTCATCCTTCAGCCTTCATCTTTCAAAAGAGGGGCGCCCACAGAGGGACGCCCCTACAATGCCGCAATGAGGATCGGCTTAGCCCGCGGTGCCCCTCTCAGCGCGTTTGCCCGTCGTGGCGCCCATCTTTTCCGCCGCAAGTTTCGCCTGCAGAAACAGCAACAGATAGTCGCGGCCGCCCGCCTTCGAATCTGTACCTGACATGTTGAATCCGCCAAATGGATGAACCCCAACCAGCGCGCCGGTGCACTTGCGATTCAAGTAGAGGTTCCCGACATGAAACTCGCGGCGTGCCTTTTCAAGTTTAGCTTCGTCGCGACTGTAAACCGCGCCCGTCAGTCCAAACTCTGTGTCGTTTGCAATCTCAAGAGCGTGATCGAAATCGTTCGCCTTAATTACCGCGAGCACTGGTCCAAAAATCTCCTGTTGCTCAATGGTGTCGCCGGGCTTTACGTCGGCAATAACAGTCGGCTCGATAAAGAAGCCCTGCTCTCCATCGGACCCGCCGCCGGCGATCACTCGACCGCCTTCTCCTTTGCCCTTTTCGACATAGTCGTTAATCGTCTTGAACGCCTTTTGATTAATGACCGCACTCATCGCAGTAGCACCGTCGGTCGGATCACCTACCTTAATCTTCTCTGTGCGCTCCACGATCTTGTCGAGCATTGTGTCGTAAACCTTTGCATCGATAATCGCGCGCGAACACGCCGAGCATTTCTGACCTTGAAAACCAAAGGCCGCCTGCACCACCCCGGTAGCCGCGTCGTCAAGA
This sequence comes from Blastocatellia bacterium, assembly GCA_031399105.1. GTDB lineage: Bacteria > Acidobacteriota > Blastocatellia > Pyrinomonadales > Pyrinomonadaceae > PSRF01. The sequence continues at coordinate 4,566 of JANNON010000392.1, forward strand.
TCCGCATCGTCGGCAACGATAATTGCATCCTTACCACCCATCTCGGCAACCACACGCTTGATCCAAACCTGACCCTCGGTAACCCTGGCAGCGCGTTCGTTGATTCTCAATCCAACCTCTTTCGATCCAGTGAAAGCCACGTAACGAGTCTTCGGATGATCGACGATCACGTCGCCAACCTCCGCGCCTGAGCCAGTCATGAAATTCACGACGCCTGCCGGCAATCCTGCTTCTTCGAGTATCTCGAAAAACTTAAAAGCAATCGCAGGCGCGTCCGAAGATGGCTTGAGAACTACGGTATTGCCGGTTACAAAAGAGGCTGCAGTCATCCCCGCCATGATCGCGAGCGGAAAGTTCCAGGGTGGAATTACTGTGCCCACGCCGAGTGGTATGTATTCAAGTCTGTTCTCTTCGCCCGGGATGCTGATCAGCGGCTGCGGTCCCGCGTAGCGCAACATCTCGCGTGCGTAGAACTCGCAAAAGTCGATTGCTTCCGCCGTATCGCCATCGGCTTCCGCCCAGGTCTTGCCGACTTCATAGATCATCCACGCGGACATTTCGTGTTTGCGTTCACGCAGAATCGAAGCCACACGAAATACAATTGCGGCCCGTTCTTCAGCACTGGTTTTCCGCCAGCCCTGGAATGTTTCGTGGGCAGTCTCGACCGCGCGTTTCGCCAGCTCCTTGGTTGCTTTTTGAAAGCGGCCGACAACTTCGGTGCGATTCGCCGGGTTGATGCTTTCGAATTTGGCGTCGGTCGAGATTCGCTCCCCGCCAATCACCAGCGGGTACTCTTTGCCGAGTTCGCCTTTGACTTTTTCTAGTGCGGCACGCATCGCGCTCGCGTTCTCTTCTTTGCTGAAATCAGTAAACGGTTCATTACGAAACTCTGCGGACATATTTGGCTCCATGAATGTTGGTTGGGATTTGATCGAAATACTACCAGCAGAACGCGGAATAGCGAAAAGGGAATAAGAGGACAAGAATACAGAAAACAGAATACGAAAACAGAATCTCCAGATCAGAGGGCACTTGCCGCCAAAAACAAACGCGGTCCCGTTCAACTTCCGGAACCGCGACTCGTGACCTCTGACTTCTGACTTCTGACTTCTGACTTCTGACTTCTGACCTCTGACCTCTGACTTCTGACTTCTGATTTCTGTTTTCTCCCCTACGACCACTTCCCGGCTTTCTGCAGCTTTCTGATCTTCCGTTTCACAATCTCTCTTTTTATCGGGCTCATCTTGTCGAGGAAGACTATGCCGTCGCAGTGATCCGTTTCGTGCAGCATGCACCGCGCGGTGAGTTCCATACCATCCAGCTCAAACTCATTACCATTGATATCGTGCGCACGCACGATCGCTCGCAGTCCACGCTCAACCGGAAAGAAGATTCCCGGGAACGAGAGACAGCCTTCATCGCCGTTCTGTGTGCCTTCGACACGCAGCACCTCGGGATTGATCATTACCACGCGTTGATCGGGATCCTTGCCGCCGGAACAGTCCATCACGAACAGGCGTTTCGGCACGCCAACCTGCACGGCGGCCAGGCCAACGCCCGGCGCCGCGTACATGGTTTCAAACATGTCGCCGACGAGTCGCTTAAGGTTGCTGTCGAATTCGGTAACCGGATCAGCAGGCGTATCGAGTATTGTCGCCGGCCAGGTTACAACTTCCATTACTGCCATCGGTTCTTCCTAACTAAACACATTAATTCTTCGGGACGGCCTTCGATGTTGATTTTACGACGAGGGATGCTCCGTTGTCAGTTGTCCGTAGTCAGTTGTCACAAGCCGGTCTTTGGTCTTGGGACTTTGGTCTTTGCTTTCTTCCTAGCCGAATTCGACTAGATCTTTAGATAGCCTGTCAAAAAAGGAGTCAAAGACCAAAGACCCAAGTCCAAAGACCATCCGCGACCTGACCAATGCACAAGTGCCTAGTATCCCCGCAACTGCTCCCGATATCCTTCAAAATTCCGCTTCATCTCACCCAAACTGTCGCCGCCAAACTTTTCACGCATCGCCGCAGCCAAAACAAGCGCGACCATCGCTTCGCCGATTACGCCGGCGGCGGGCACAGCCGTGATATCTGAACGTTCAAAACCCGCTGGCTGCTCTTCCTTCGTGTCGATATCTACGGAATGCAGCGCTCTTCGTAAGGTGGAAAGCGGTTTCAGGTGACCGCGAATACGCAACTCTTCGCCGTTCGTAATTCCGCCTTCAAGGCCGCCGGCGCGATTCGTCTCTCGTATGAAGGCTCGAGTCTCGCTGTTGTAAGCAATCTCATCGTGAACCTCCGAACCAGGAAGATTGCTGGCTTCGAGACCAGCACCAATCGCGACTGCCTTGACCGCTGGAATTGACATCACAGCTTGCGCCAACCTTCCGTCGAGCTTTAGATCCCACGCCGTGTGCGATCCCAAACCCGGCATCAAGCCACGAGCGACAACCTCGAATGTGCCGCCCACCGTGTCGCCCGCTGCACGCGTCTGATCGATGAGTTCCATCATGCGCTTTTCCTCGTCTCCGTTGGCACATCGCAACGGCGCGTCCTCTGCAATTCCGGCAATCGCGTCCCAACCCAACTCGAGCGGTTCCTCCGGAATGCCGCCAAGCTGAATGACATGACTGAGAATCTCGACGCCAAAGCTCGTCAGCAACTGTTTTGCAAGCGCACCAGATGCGACGCGGGCCGCGGTTTCGCGAGCAGAAGCACGTTCCAGAACATTGCGCAGATCGCGGGCGTCATATTTCTGACCACCGGGAAGATCTGCGTGACCGGGCCGCGGGCGTTTCAACTCGCGCGCATTCGCAGGCTCGACAGTCAACTCTGCAACCGACATTACCTCAGTCCAGTTGGCCCAATCCTTGTTTTCAATCGTCAAGGCGAGCGGCGAGCCGAGTGTCAGCCCGTGTCGCACGCCGGAAAGGATCTCGACTTGATCCTGCTCGATCTTCATGCGGCCGCCACGACCATATCCCCATTGGCGTCGTTTCAGTTCATGATTGATTGACTCAATACTGATGGGTAGGCCGGCAGGCAAGCCTTCGACAATCGCGACGAGCGCGCGACCGTGTGATTCTCCTGCGGTGGTGAAACGAAACATGGCGGTAAGATGTTGGATGCTGGTGGTTAGATGTTGGTCAGTTGTCAGTTGTCCGTTGTCAGTTGTCCGTTGTCGTCTTGGCGATCGTCGAAGCTACTATGAAAGAAGAACAACGGACAACTGACAACTGACAACTGACTCTTAAAGATACTCTTCACCAAAAATGTTGCCTCTCCCGAGAATGCCCGCCGGATCGAAAGCCTTCTTTAGAGCAGCCATCTCTCGCAGGTGCTCTTCGCTGTAAAGTTCGCGAAGATACTCGCGCTTTAACTTTCCAATACCGTGCTCGGCGGAAATCGTCCCGCCAACTTCAACGGCACGACGAACAAAGCACAGGTAGATCTCCCGCGCCTTCGCGCCTTCATCATCATCACGCGGCAAGATGTTTACGTGCACGTGATTGTCGCCAATATGACCAAACACCGTATAGCGCAAACTGCTTGCCGCCAGCGTCTCATTGTAGAAATCCAGCATCGCCGGAAACTCGGCATCGGGCACCGACATGTCTGTCGAGACTTTGCGTTGTTTGTAACGAGCAAACCATTCGTTCATCAGCACCGGAAGTTGATGGCGAAACTCGCGCAGCTTCGCACGATCCTGTTCGTTCGCGGCAAACCACGACTGCTCCAACAATGCTCCGTGACTTTCCAACCACTCGTACCAGGTATTCAGTAACGCGTCCTCAGTTTCAGTGGTGACCTCCTGCTCGAAGAAGATCGCCCCAACTGCTGTTTCAGGAATCAAAGGATATCGTTGGCGCAGGAAAGAGAGCGACTCGCGGTCAAAGTATTCAAGTGCCCTTGCGTCCAATCCAGTGAGCTCGGGCCAAACACGATCCAGGCCTTTCGGCCCCATCATTTGCGAATCACGATTGCTTAGTGAATGACTTCGAGTTTCGCGTACAAACGAAACCAGCCGGCTGTGATCATCGAAGAAGACAACTGCGCCCAACAACCCAGCCGGCTTTGGCAGTAGTCTTACTTCAGCTTCGACGACAACGCCCAGGGTTCCTTCGCTGCCGATGAAAAGATCGACCACATCCATTCCGGGTGCAACAAAATAGCCGGAAGCATGCTTACGAACGTCAGGCATGCTGTAAGAAGGAAGCTGCGCTGCGATCGTTTTCCCTGAGCGGAGCGGAATTGCGAGGCGTCCGGTTTGGCCGGCAAAAAGTTCGCCGCGACGAAGATTTAGGATCTCGCCAGTCGAGAGCACAACAGAAAGCCGCTCAACGTATTTCCTCGTTGGTCCATATTTGAAAGTTCGGGAGCCCGACGCGTTTGTCGCGATGTTGCCTCCGAGAAAGCAACTGCGCTCAGTTGGGTCAGGCGGGTACCAGAGCCCGCGAGCTTCGACTGCATTCTGCAAATCGCGGAGCACCACCCCGGCTTCAGCCGTAACACGTGCGCCACGCTCATCCGTGACAATATTTCCGATGCGGTTCAGCTTGTCAGTGGCGAGCACAATGCCACCGAATGGCACTCGCCCCGCAACCGTTCCAGTTCCGGCGCCCGAAACTGTGACTGGTGTGTTTGTCGAGCTGGCCTGGGCCAGGACTTTCGCGACGTCTTCGGCAGTCTCAGGAAAGATCACGCTCGCAGCAAACCCACCCTCCAGATAACTTGCGTCGGAAAGAAAATCCTGGAATTCATCGGGGTTGGATTTGCAGAGCATAAAGGAGATGTTGGATGTTGGTCCGTGGTCAGTTGTCCGTGGTCAGTTGTCAGTGGTCAGTTGACCGTAGTCAGTTGTCCGTGCCAAAGAGACTCTCAATGTTGGGGAGAAAAACAACGGACAACGGACCACTGACAACGGACTTCCGAACCAACATCTAACATCTAACATCTGACCTCTCTGCTCACGTCAGTT
>JANNON010000432.1:0-2244 GCA_031399105.1 Blastocatellia bacterium
GGCTCAACAAAAGCGAATCACCTTTGTTATAGTTCGAGTTTTCGCGATTCGAATGAATTGCTCTCTGAGGGGGTGACCCCATTAAATTTCGGGTTAGGAATTTGGTTTTATGTATGAGTTTGCAGTAGCTCCGGCCGTGTCGCAGATTCGACGTCGAGGTGTCGAAATCTCGGAAGTGGCGCCGCTCAGTCTGGGCGCCGAATTGGAGTTGGAAGCCGGCGACCGCATCGTGAAAGTGAATGGACGCTTGATCCGAGACTACCTCGATTTTCGATTTCACAGTGCCGGCGAGACCGAACTGATGATTGAGGTTCGTAAGCATTCTGGTGAGGATTGGGAACTGCAAATCGAGCGAATGGAAAGTGAAGACTTCGGTCTCAGTTTTGAACAGATCGTCCCTCGACAATGTGCCAACGAATGCATCTTCTGCTTTTGCAATGGGAATCCAGCCGACGCGCGGCCTTCGCTTTTTATCAAGGACGAAGACGTGCGGCTGTCGTTTCTATACGGTAACTACACCACACTCACATCCCTTACCGATGACGAACTCAAGCGAATAATCGAGCAGCGACTTTCACCTCAATACATTTCAGTTCACGCGACTGACTTGGAGGTGCGTGCCTACTTGCTGGGAGTGAGCAAAGAGCGCGCCGACATCACTAACCGGTTCAAACAATTGCTTGCTGCCGGTATTGAGATTCATGCTCAGGTAGTTCTTTGTCCGACCATCAACGACGGCGAAATCCTGAAACGCACAATCGACGACCTCGCGCGTGAATTCCCGCGCGTTAGCAGCGTCGCCATTGTCCCGCTCGGTCTCACTCGATACAACACCGACAAGCGACTCGCTCCAGTCACACCTGACTTCTGTCGCCAAGTCATCAACGAGTTGACTCCCCTACAGCGCCAACTGCGAAAAACGCTCGGCACCACCTTCGCTTTTTTGGGAGATGAGATTTACCTGAAGGCTGGACTCAAAGTTCCCGGACGCGCGCATTACGGTGACTATCCTCAGATTGAAGACGGCATCGGTATGGTGCGTTCATTTGAAAATAGCTTTGATCGTTTGCTGAAGAGTCTCGATCGCGAGCGCTTACCAGAACCTGATCGACTTAATGGCACCATCTTGACGGGAACACTTTTCGCGCCAGCATTGCAATCGAAGATCGAGGAACTTAACAATCGCGCCGGAACAAAGTTGAAAGTCGCCAGTGTTTCGAATGAGTATTTCGGTGGCGATGTTTCTGTTGCCGGACTTTTGACTGGTGGTGATTTCGTCAAGGCAGGTGATCGAATCGAGGGCGACTTTGTAATCATCCCCAAGTCTGTTTTGAAGAGCGATGAAGAGATCATGTTGGATGGCATGACGCTCGCCAGACTGCGCGAAGAGATCGGCCTGCCGATTCATCCTCTCGACATGAAGAGTCTGCAGAGCTTCCTCCGCTCGTCGAGAAATTAGTTGCACCGTATGTCCGCTGCCCCCAAAGAATCCAGCGCTCACTCAGAAACGTTAAAGACGCTTGACGTTGGTTGCGGTCAGAACAAATATCCCGGCGCCATCGGGATCGATTCAAATCCTCGCAGCCACGCGGACGTGATTCACGATCTGGGAGTAGTGCCTTACCCATTTGCAACTGACGAGTTTGATCAGATCATTTGTCGTCACGTGATCGAACACGTTCCTGACGCAATGGCTTTCGTTTCTGAACTGCACCGCATCACCAAGTCAGGAGGTTTGATAAAGATCGTTACGCCTCACTACACCAACCCGGACTGGGCCACCGACCTGACTCACCGCAACCACTTCAACAGCTATTCCTTCACGTGCTTTATGCCTGAAGAAACTCCTTTTCCTTTTTACACGACGGTCGAGCTGAAACCACTACGAACGTATGTGAGCCTTGCTAATCTGTGGCGCGCACTTGGTTTGGAGTTCGTGACGAACCTCGATCAACGCTGGGCCAGTTTTCGCTTTACGAGGAAATTCTGGGAGTTTTATCTGTCCACGATCTGCCGTGGCAAAGAACTGAGATTCGAATTTGAGGTCGTGAAGAAAAGCTAAAGCGGCCAACCACGCTACAGTGCGTCTGCCTTTTTCCACCGAGTTGCACCCCTCAATCGGGAATATCCCTGAACCCGGCAAACGTCCGCCTGGGTTGGAATTCCATAATTCAGGATGAATCCCGCCAAGCGACGCCAACGGACAGGTTATAAAGCCATTCTCCTCGGCGCCGCGCAGCGATT
>JANNON010000442.1:0-1831 GCA_031399105.1 Blastocatellia bacterium
TTAAATAGTATCCGATTATGACTCTTCAAGAAGAGTTTTTACGCGAACTTTATCGTTCAGCGTTTGACTCCCAAAGTCATTGATATGGACACGCTCTATCTAGTTTTCAAACATCGATTCCAAATTGTATTTGGATTTGCCAAACAGACGATTCAATCTCGCCCCAAGCAAACGGAGACTTTAACTGATGACTCCTGCTCTGTCAAGCGCACTCAGTGTTCGTTAAACTTGGCGTCTTGGCGAACAAAAGCGCCGCTCTTCTCACAACATTTCTCAAGAGAAAAGCGGCACTTGGTGTTAGTGCCTCGCATCCCTGGCAATGTCAATTCCCATCTCCGAGGGAATGGGCATTATAGGGACATTCAATCGGTTGTCAAGCGTAGCTCGAAAAACTTCTCCTCACATCTTGAAATGAACATGAGGATGACAGCACTCGAGGGATGACTTGGATGCGTTAATCAGTTCTAGTTGCCTCTCGATCCTTCGCTTTGCGAACAACTATCTCCTCCGCTTTTCTTTCGCGGGAACGTTCGGCGCATTAATGCGAAGAATTCCCCGTGCATCTTTGTAGACACCGTACTTCAGATCCTGCACGTGTCCATTTTCATCCTGAATCCTTGCGGTGAAAGTCTTGTCACTGCCAGGCGATTCGACTCTGAGAGGAAGAAAGCCGCGAACGTCGGGGCTTCGATAGGCAGTGTAATGTTCCTGGTTTCGCTTGTCGTAGCCAAGCACATAGATCCGATCAAAGTCTGGCTCATCAAGCGTATGAGGCTGGCTTGAACTACTCTTTTCAAGTATTACCCAACTCCCGGGCTTGCCATCCTTCGCCGCGTCTTTGTCTTTTGTCGAGTTATCGCCGTCGCTAACCTCGCCATCCAGCCTCTGCCAAGCAACAAACTCGCGTCCGGTGCGATAGAAAATGATATCGCTCGGCACGGATAGTTCCACTTGCTTTCCATAAATCCAACCAGCGGGAGCTGGTGAAATTGACGACGCTAACCGCACCTTATACCAAAGCTCATTCTGATCTTCGGGTTCGGTCGATTCATCGCTGCCCTTTTGTACTTTCGGACTACTCTGCTGTGCGCTCCCGGCCTTCGGGGCTACATCGCTCTCAATGGGACCTTCGGAAGAACCGGGTTTAGGAATACGCTTCCAACCAATGATCTCAAACGTGGACCCACTATCGAGTCTCATCATGATGTTCTCGTTGCCGCTTCTGTCTGGAGTAAGCCGAAGATTCGAACTCGCACGAAGCTGTCCGGTTGCCTGCGCTGGTATTCCCTTGTCTTCCTCGGCAACTTTTCGTGCTTGCTCAAGGACGTCATTAGGCATCACGTTGCGCGACTCAATCCAGCCCTCCGTGCTCTCTTCATCGTGCGCACGGACCCTAAGCCATGTTTCTTTTCTGGTGTTATCGCTCGGGTCCTGCACTTCCACCGAGTCCAAAATATCAACGACATCGCCGCGATTTACTTCCAGTAGATCGGCGGCGACGACTGCGGTGGAACTACGTATTTGTGCCCGGTGCGCCACGATGACGCCTGTGTCATCTCGCTTGGCCAGTGTGCTGCAACCGCCAGCAATCACGGCCATCATGCCAAGGAGCAAAATCTTAGTAATACCTAATCTCATACTTTGTTGACTTCTAACCTCTATAGCCCAGCGACTTTAATAGACTCCTTTGCGAATCTTTTAACTTGGCGGCCACTCGTAACTGTGATTGGAGACCATTCCGTTCTAATTCGATCCCGTATGGAATAAGCAAAGTTTGAAGATCCAACGCGCCGCCTGTTTGGATGAATCGTGCAGAAAAACCTTCCATACC
>JANNON010000445.1:0-2455 GCA_031399105.1 Blastocatellia bacterium
ATAAATAGGCCTTTCCATAAGAATCCACCAATGCACCGACAAACGTATATCAAGCGAGATTTCCGGGTGATGGTTGCTTCATTCGGTCAAGCGCAGTAGGCGATCAGCCATGCCTCCTGCGACAATCCAAGCTCCTTCGCCCGTTCAACCACATGGTCAGGCGGCATGCGCACAGCTCGCGCGGCTTTGCTGGTTGCTCCTTCCAAACTTCTTTCTGTCCGCACGTCGAGCACGATCACTTGCTCGTTCGTTTTAATGAGTAGCTTCAACTCCTCGATAGTGATCGATTGAGTTCCGATCTTTGCGCTCTCGTCCGAAGACTTTGGCGCGCTGGCGACAGCGCACGCAGACTCACCGTCGTGCTCAGCGTCGAACGGACAACTCGCTTCCGATGATTCCCGCTGGAAACTTGATGAGCCGGCAACTTCAGTTGTCATGGCGCTTGGCTGTTCGCTGGCACTCTGCCGGAGCGCCTTTCGACGTGCCATGCGCGCTAGCAACATCGGCGAACCTCCGTGCAGCACGATCGAAACCAACACTACTAACGAACAGATTGGAAACAGTTGTTCACTGCCGGGCACACCCGCGAAGATTGGTAATAACACGAGCAGCAGCGAACTTAACCCGCGTGGGCCAAACCATGCAATCAACAACCGGCCGCGCATGTTCACATCAGAACCAAGCAACGAGAGCAAATAGATCGGAGTTCTGATCAATACTGCAAACACCGTAAAGAGCAGAACTGGAACACTGATGATCGTGAACGCGCTCCAAATCAGCGAGCCGCCTAAAAGCACGAATGTGAAGAGTAGAAACATCTCTGCGGTTACTGCTCCGTACTCGACGAAACAATCGCAAAGCTCCACATCGAGCGATGCGATGGTCATGCCCGCGGCAAAGGCAGCCAGGAATCCGCTGCCATGGACCGCTTCCGCCGCCGCGTACGCGGTAAAGCAGATGCCGAGCGAATAGAGTGACTCGTAATCTCTCCTGACACCCGAGCGCTTTCTGATTAGATCGAGCGCGGCGACACCGACCAAACCGATCAATACTCCTGCGCCTGGGCCAAGGATGAAAAGATCGAGGCCCAGCTTGGCAATAGCCGATCCGGTAAGTATTCCATTGGGACTGAGGAATGCGATTCCGACAAGCACAACTGGCAGGAGCACCACATCGTTAAGACCGCTTTCGAGTTGGAGCGGCTGTCGCGCTGCTTCCGGGATGTCCCGCCGTCGCAGGAGTCCGCGCAGTAAAACGGGATCAGTCGAAGCGAGCGCGGCGCCAAGAATCGCTGCGGCTGCCGGTGACAGACCCAGTAACCACCAGGCGGCGAACGCAATCAACCCCGCGGTGAGCAGGGTGCCCGGCCCCAGCAGTCGAATCGCGAGACCCGCGCTGCGACGCACCTCGTTAATGTTGAGCGTGACGGCGTCGGTAAAGAGCACCAGCGCCAAACTAAGGATCGCGACGACGTATAGCGAGGACGACGTTAATGAGATGTTCAGCAGGCCGAGACCGAAAGGACCGAGCGCTGCGCCGAGTGCGAGAAATACCGCAACCTGCGGCAAACCGCTGCGGTCGATCACTCCCGACAGCAAAGCCGAGACAATGATCACAACGCCGATGATTGCGAGCGACGTAGCGAATTGTTCGATCGTCAAAGTGCTTTGGAAGAGCGCGAGCATGGTTCCTTCTTACCATCAGCGTTGACGGGGAACAAGGACAACGATGGAGCCGATCGATGAAGTCAGTACCGTAGCGCGGTAGCGTCGGGTCAACTTTAAACTGAAGTGTGAGTATTCTTAAACGTGACTCCTGTCCAATATGACCCGACGCTACTGCGTTACGGTACTGACTTCAACTTGCTCCACGCGAAGATCACTCGTTTTGGTTCGCCTTTGCAGCAGTTTGAGCAGAGCATGATTGCTCGAATGAAAATTCTAAGTCGAGACGAGGAGAGAAACTAGTGATGCCGATTAGGATCGCAGCAGCGACTGTGAATGAAACGGAAGTGGTCCTGAATTTCATCCGTGATCTTGCGATCTACGAGCAGCATCTCGAGCACTTTGAAACGACCGCAGAACATTTGGTTGAGCATCTGTTTGGGCCAAGTCCCAAAGCTCGCGTGTTGCTTGCCTTTGACGATGACCGGCCCGTAGGTTTCGCGGTCTACTACTTTACTTTCTCAACTTTTGCGGGATTGCCGGGAATTTATCTCGAGGACCTTTTCGTAAAGCCGGAAGTGCGTGGCAAGGGTATCGGTCGAGCTCTGCTAAGCGAGTTGGCGCGAAACGCGAAGGCCGAAAAGTGCTGGCGCATCGAGTGGTCCGTGCTCAACTGGAACGAAAGCGCGATCAGGTTCTACAAGAACCTCGGCGCAATGCCGATGAATGAGTGGGCAGTCTATCGGCTGTGGGGTGAACCGCTCGATCGGCTGGCGCAAAACCAGTTGATC
>JANNON010000446.1:0-3254 GCA_031399105.1 Blastocatellia bacterium
GTCGGGTGGGTGGGAGACACCTCTTGGACATAACATGAACCCGACGCTACCGCGCTGCGGTACTGACTGAGACCCACAACGTTGCCGATTACTCGCGAAACACAATGATCAAATCCCGCGCCAAAAATTCACAACGCCGAAGTGCCCTTTCCGAATTCAGCTCTCGGCTTTCGGCTGAATGGCGAAAGCTGGAGTTGACCAGCTCGGGCGGCGAAACCGTGCTGGTGGGGGTTTCCGGAGGCGCTGACTCCACCGCGCTGTTGCTCGGCCTTAATGAACTGATCGAGGCAAAGCAACTGAACGTAACTCCTATTGTCTTGCACTTGGACCACAAACTGCGGAAAGCGAGTAAGGAAGACGCTGAGTGGGTGTCGCAGCTCTCGACGAAGTTAGGTTTCCGCGCACTCATAGCTTCCGCGAATATCAAGAAACGCGCAAAAGATACGGCAGACAATCTGGAGCAGGCAGCCCGACGCGGGAGGTACGAATTTTTTACGAAGTCTGCAGTAGCACAAAGTTCTCAACTCGTGCTGACAGCTCACACACTTGATGATCAAGCGGAAACGATCCTGATGCGACTCATCCGTGGCAGCGCAGCGGAAGGACTGAGCGGAACCGAAGCCATACGGGCGCTAGACGAAAGCTCAACTATCCGCGTCGCTCGTCCGCTGCTCTCCTGGGCACGTCGCGCCGACACCGAACAATATTGTCGCGCGCGCCGGATTCGCTTTCGCGTCGACGAGATGAACGACGATGAGCGATTCGTGCGGGTGAGAATTCGAAAACAACTTCTGCCTCTGATGCAGACCTTTAATAATCGCATTGTCGACGCGCTGGCCCGGACGGGTACATTGCTTCGCGAGGATGCTGCGGCGCTTTCTCAACTTGCCGAACAGCTCCTGAAAAGTGCGAGCGAAAAGGCTCCCGAAAGCGGGAAACAACCCATTAACGTGACTATTCTGGCGGAAGCGCCGCCAGCAATTCGCAGGCGAGCCCTGCGGCTGTGGATCGCGAAAGAGGTGGGACATCTTCGTCGGCTGGAAATGGTGCACTTGTTTGCGGTCGAAAACCTTTTGGATGGCAACCGCGGACGCTCAGCAGAGCTGCCCGGCGGCATCACTATCACGAGAAAGCGCGGCTGGTTGTTCCTGACGGTAAAAGGGGTTGAAAAAGCTCCTCGCAAACCCTAGAATCTTTTCCGTGCTACCGCCGCTCAACTCAGACGGCGGTTTTTCGCTTTTTGAAGAGGTGAGTCCTCAAAGCTGCTGCCGTGTGACACAACTGGACGATTCACGGCGGCATCAAAGCCGCGGATTTTAAGAGCGCTGGCAGCTAACTCCAGCGCGATTGTTGAAGCGACAAAGGAAGCCGACTTGAGTTATGATCGTCGGCGGAGGCGTTAATGACATTGAGTTCTACAGCTAGACAAATAATTTTCTGGTTACTAATCGTTGCGGGAGCACTACTGCTCTACAAACTCGTCGTGAACCCGACCGGTCGGAATTCACAGGCGATCGATCTTGCGACGCTGCACCAGAAGATCGACAACCTCGATATAAAACAACTAACTATCAAACAAAACGAGACTGTGGCCGTTGATAAAAGCGGTCAGGAGTTCCGTGTACAGCTCACCAACGAAACGGCTAAAAATGAGCTGATGAAGAAGGGCTACGAGTCGGCGAATGGTCAACGACGAGTGGACAAGGTGGAAGACGAATCGGGCAGCAGCAGTTATATCTGGCCGATGTTGATCACCTGGGCGCCGCTGCTCTTCATCATTGGTATCTGGGTTTTCATGCTCCGGCAAATGCAGTCGGGCGGAAACAAAGCGCTGTCGTTTGGCAAGTCACGAGCCAAGCTGCTCAACAATCAACAGAAGCGCGTCACGTTCAAAGACGTTGCCGGCGTTGAAGAAGCCAAGGAAGAGCTGCAGGAAATTATTGAGTTCCTGAAAGAGCCGCAGAAGTTTCAAAAGCTCGGCGGCCGCATTCCCAAGGGCGTCCTGATGATGGGACCTCCGGGAACCGGCAAGACCTTGCTGGCCCGCGCGATTGCCGGTGAAGCAAACGTTCCCTTCTTTTCGATTTCAGGTTCTGATTTCGTCGAGATGTTCGTGGGCGTCGGCGCGTCACGCGTGCGCGACCTGTTCGAACAGGGAAAGAAGAATGCTCCGTGCATCATCTTTATCGATGAGATCGATGCGGTGGGCCGTCATCGCGGCGCTGGCCTCGGCGGTGGCCACGATGAACGTGAACAGACTCTTAACCAGTTGCTGGTCGAGATGGATGGTTTCGAATCCAATGACGGCGTGATCCTGATTGCGTCGACCAACCGGCCGGACGTGCTTGATCCGGCGTTGCTGCGACCCGGCAGATTTGATCGACGCGTCGTCGTTTCGCGTCCTGATGTTCGTGGCCGCGAAGGGATCTTGAAAGTTCACACTCGCAAGATTCCGCTCGGTGAAGACGTTGATATCAGCGTCATCGCGCGCGGCACACCGGGATTCACCGGAGCCGATCTGGCGAACCTTGTTAACGAAGCCGCATTGAACGCAGCTCGTTACAACAAGAAGCTGGTGGCGATGGGTGACTTTGAACTCGCGAAAGACAAAGTGCTCATGGGCGCGGAACGCAAGAGCATGGTCATCTCGAACGAGGAGAAACGCGTTACCGCTTATCACGAAGCTGGCCACACGCTCGTTGGCTTGAAAGTGCCTAACGCTGATCCGGTTCACAAGGTCACGAACATCCCGCTCGGTATGGCGCTCGGTGTGACGCAGCAGTTGCCGGAAGGCGATCGTCACAACTACAGCGAAGAATACCTGCTGGGCCAGATTGCGATTCTGATGGGCGGACGTATCGCTGAAGATGCGTTTCTCGGCAGCATCACGACGGGCGCTTCCAACGACATCGAACGAGCGACAGAGTTGGCTCGCGCGATGGTCTGCGAATACGGCATGTCTGAAATGGGCCCGCTGACTTTCGGCAAGAAGGAAGAGCAAATATTCCTCGGACGCGAGATAGCTCAGCACCGTGATTTCTCGGAAGAGACGGCGATCAGAATTGATGAGCAAGTGAAGAAGATCGTCACTAATCAATATGATCGCGCGAAGAACATCATCGAAGAGAATCGCGACACGATGATTAGATTGGCGGAATGCTTGCTTGAGCGAGAGTCGCTCGACGGGGTGGAGATTCGGAGGATTGTTGCCGGATTGCCGTTGGACGATCAGCAGCCGGTTCCCGATCCTGGGA
>JANNON010000473.1:0-10791 GCA_031399105.1 Blastocatellia bacterium
GCAAGATCCCAAAAAAATTGCCACGAACATGGTGCCAGGCCCCACCCGCTACCGCGAGGTGGTACTGACTTCCCTCCAGCGTTGAACCCCTACTACTTCACGATCTCAAAGCTCGTCTCGATCAGCTCCACAGAGTTCGGCCCAACCATTACTTTGAAAGTTCCTGGCTCAACTACGAATTTCATCTCGCGGTTCCAAAGGCCGAGCTGCTCAGCGCTCAACTCAAACTCCAGGGTCGTCTTTTCTCCAGACTGAAGCGAAGTTCGCCGGAACCCCTTGAGTTCCTTTATTGGACGGGCCACGCTGGCCACTACATCCTGAACGTAAAGTTGAACCACCTCGTCACCGGCGCGATCGCCAACATTCTCAACATCGATCCGCACCGTCAGCTTTCCGTTAGGCGCAATCCGGGACGAACTGAGGACCAGATTTGAGAGCTTGAATTTCGTATAGCTCAATCCGAACCCGAAGGGAAAAAGTGGCGTCCACGGCGCGTCGAGAAATTTTGATGTGTACTTGTTCTTTTCGTCGGGAGGACGACCAGTGTTCAAGTAGTTGTAGTAAAGCGGAATCTGTCCTACGGCTCGCGGAAACGTAATCGGTAATTTCCCTCCCGGATTAACATCGCCGAAGAGTACGTCCGCGATTGCATGGCCGCCCTCGCTGCCGGCAAACCAGGTTTCGAGAATAGCGGGCGCATTATCTGCCACCCACGAAATCGTTAAGGGCCTTCCATTCATTAGCACTATGACTGTCGGTTTTCCCGCAGCCAGCACTGCTTTAATGAGATCCAACTGGCGACCCGGCAGATCAATCGAAGTGCGCGATGCAGCTTCACCACTCATCTCAGCGGATTCCCCAGCCACAATGATGGCGACATCAGATTCTCTGGCCGCACGCACTGCCTCTGCGAAGCCCTCTTCGCTGTCACAACTGACGGTCGCACATCCGTTTGCATAACTGATTTTGGTCTGTGGGACTTTAGATTTGAGTCCTTGCAGCAAAGTAACCGCGTCTTCGGCTTTACCGTCACCTGACCACGAACCAATCATATCCTTCTGGCTATCGGCCAGCGGACCAATCAAGGCGAGTGAACGAAGATTCTTATCGAGCGGCAAGACACCACTATTCTTCAGCAGCACCATCGACCGTGCTGCGAGCGCACGCGCAGCTCTCTTGTTCGCGTCATTGAAAATGACAGATCCCTCAAGAGTCGGATCAACATACGGTTTCTCGAAAAGCCCGGCGCGAAACTTGATTCTCAATATTCGCCGCACCGCTTCATCGACAGTGGCTTGCGAGACTGAACCGTTTTTTACGAGGTCGCTGCCGTGTTTATTGTAGAGACGGCTGACCATCTCCATATCGACGCCCGCGTTAACAGCTTCGCGCGCGGCCTCGGCGCCGTTAGCCGCCACGCCGTGTTTTATGAGTTCTTCTACTGAAGTGTAGTCACTGACGACGAACCCATCGAACTTCCATTCTTCGCGGAGTACTGTCGTAAGCGTAAATCGATTTGCGGAAGTGGGAATGCCGTTGAGAGCATTGAACGCGCTCATGAGAGTGCCGACGCCAGCATCGAGCGCGGCCTTGAAAGGTGGAAAGTAGATCTCGCGCAAAGTTCTGTCGGAGAGATCGGTACTGTTGTAGTCACGTCCAGCCTCAGCGGCGCCGTACGCGACCCAATGTTTGGCGCAGGCGACTACTTTGTCCGGCGCACTATAATCTCCGCCTTGAAATCCCCGCACTCGTGAGCGTGCCATCACAGAACCGAGATAAGGATCCTCACCCGAACCCTCTGCCACTCTGCCCCATCTGGGATCGCGCGCGATATCCACCATCGGTGCGAACGTCCAGTGAACGCCTGCGGCTCGAGCTTCGGCGGCGGCGATCGCTGCAGCGCCTTCGACCGCGGTTGGATCCCAGCTCGCAGCTTCGCCGAGTGGTATTGGAAAGATTGTTCGGTAGCCGTGAATCACATCGAAGCCGAACAGTATCGGAATTTTCAGACGGGACTGCTCCACAGCAATCTTCTGCAGCTCATTGGTTCTTTGCGCGCCTCTCACATTTAGCGTCGAACCCAGCAAACCCTGCCGTATCAGCTCCGGATGTTCCGGACGAAATTTTCCATCAGCTTCGCCGTCAAGCTGCTGCAATTGACCGAGTTTTTCAGCCAGTGTCATGCGCGCCAATAACGCATTGATGCGCGCCTCGACGTTTTGAGATCGTTGCAATTGCGACGCCGGCGCAAAGGTCAGCGACAGCACGGCAAGAAGAAGAAGGATCCTGGTGAGTCTCATATGAAGTTTTTTGTATGGAGTCCGTGGTCAGTTGTCAGTTGTTCTTGTAGCGTGAGCAGAAAGATCACTCTGAGTTGACCGAGCCGCTCGGGCAAGCAAATGCAAACTGACCACGGACAACGGACAACGGACCACGGACAACTGACCACGAACCCTTTTTAGAATCGGAACCGCGCCTGCAGCTCAACCACTCGTCCCGCCAGCCCCGCCGTCGCGATCCCAAACCGTGGATTATTTGTCAGCACTCCCGGTTCATTCGGACCACGAGGATCAAAAAAGCCAATGGTCACGGCGTCGCTGCCAAATTCAAAAGGCCTAAGGTTGAGTTTGTTGAAGACGTTAAAGAAATTTGCGCGCAACTCCAGGTTCGCAAGCTCGCCAAGGAATCCAAGTCGGGTGTTCTTCACTAGACTCACATCGAGATTCAAGTACTTCGGTCCTCTAAACGAATTTCGACCAATTCCCGGAGGCGCGACAGTATTGTTCGCTTGCTCAAAGACTGTGAAGAATGGCGCGCCGCCACCAGGGAAGTTGCTGCCGGTTGTAAAGGCGTCGTTAGACGTGTCGAGATCTGTCGGACCGTTGTAACCCTGCGGACGCACGGGGCAGAGAGATGGGCCACCCGGTGTGCTGGTACATCCTCCCACCACCGGCGTGAATGGGAATCCGGTGCGATAAGTGAAAATTCCTGTTATCTGAAAACCACCCAGTAACGAGCCGGTGAGATCGCTGCGGTTACGGAAGAACGGAAGTTCGTAAAGAGCCGACATATTAAAATAGTGACGCACATCGAAATCAGATGGCCCACGCTCGGTTCGGTTGTCCTGCGGATAAGTCTGATTGGTAACAAATCCAGGTCCCTCATAAGACAACTGGTCGATGCTCTTGCTCCAGCGATAATTGGCCTGGACTTGCAGCCCGTCGGAGAAACGCCTGACAAGGTTGGCGTTGAGGCCGTTGTAGTTTGAATTCACATCCGGTGTGGTGAAGAAGACCTGGAAGAAAGAGGGATTATTTGGGTAGAGAAAGTTTTGATTGACCAGCCGGATAAGTTTGTGACCGGCGCTGCCCTGGTAGCCAACCGTCGCAGTTAGCTTCGCCGGCAATTCCTGCTGTACTTCCAGCGAATAGGTGTAGACGTAAGGATTTGGTAGATCCTGCGGCGCGCCGTAGATTTCAACGGCGCCTGCGTTCGGAGCGCCTGTGATCGGATTGATTCCCTGGCCCAGCAGAGGATTTGTTGGATAGCTCGTTACTGAATTGCTGGCTCCGAGTGCATAGAGAATCTGGCCGCCGACAAATGGCGTTCCGAAATCAGTAGCGGCTGTGCCGCAACAGATATTGAATCGAGCGAAGAAGGGTGGATTTCCGCGTACGTTGGCGAGTGGAGCGACGGGTATGCGGTTATAGGCAATGCCAAAGCCACCGCGGATAACGGTGCTATCACCGCTCTCACTTCCCAGACCCAGAAACCTGAATCGGGGACTATAAGCAAAGCCAACTCGAGGAGCGAAGTTGTTGCGGTCCGGATCCGAGATTTGGCTAACGGCGGTAACTCGCGAATTCACGAGACCCTGCGAACCGAAAAACAGATTACTCAGGCGATCGTCCTTTTCTTTGAGAGGCGAAAAATACTCGTAACGGAGCCCGAGGTTGACAGTTAGATTCGGCCTGAATTTCCAATCGTCCTGAACAAATCCGGCGTAGTAATTTGTACTGAAATATCGTTGCGCATCTGCAGGCGCGCCAGTTCGTGGATCTGCGTTCACGCCCTCAAAGATAGGTGTATCGTTTGCCAGGTTGAACAGACCGCTGAAGACGAAAATCGGTCGCGAGCCTCCGGAAGCGTCACTATTGTCCTGCTCTTTCCGCAGGACCACGCCGAACTTGAAAGCATGATTCCCGCGTACCCAGCTCAGCGTATCGCTCAACTCGAAGATGTTCTGTGCGAGTATGCCGGGAGTATTCTCACTGCGTGGTGCTCCGAATCTGATTCGATCAAAAGGCAGGCCTTCGACTTCAAGACGAGGAATACCGAAATTCACCGCATCGCCGGAGTCTTCCTGCTGGTCAACTGAGAAACGCGTTCCATTGAACCTTGCCTCATTGAATAAAGTGGCCGAGATTACGCGGCGATAGATAATGGTTCCCGACGTATTCAGGGGCTTGAAAACCAGGTCGGCCATTGGGCGGCCGGCGGCGGCACCGTCACTGCCAAGGTTGTTTTGGCGGGTGATAAATGTGCTGAGGGTCAAGCTGTCTTTGTCCGTCGGCGTGAAGTCCAGTCGCACGTTGTATTGATTGCCGGTATTGCTGCCCGGCAACGCGAACTGAATTTCCTGAACATCTGGAATGCCGTCGAACCCACCGCCCTGCGCCTGGCCCAACGATACGTATTGCCTCAGCGCTCCGGTTGGTGAACCAATATCGAGCCCGCCAGCAACTACTCGGCAGCGATTTGGATCGTTACCAAACACGCCGCAGTTGGGGGCGAATACACTAATCGTTCTTGGCAGGATGCCAGTTGATCCGAGGATTTGTGCGGTAACGCCGCCGCCACGAATGGATCGCACCAACTGACGATACTCGGACGTCTCAACGAACGCGCGGCCTGTGCCGCTTGTGGAACTGCGTAGACCTTCATAGGAGATGAAGAAAAACGATTTGTTCTTTCCCCAGGAAGTCGTTGGCCCGCCTTCGCCGAAGTTAGGAAGATAGAGCGGTCCACCAACGCTGCCGCCGAACTGGCGAATGTAGTCGTTAACCCGCACAGTCGGAGCGCCGGGTCCATTGAATTTGTTGAAGGCGTTTAGTTTTGGCGAGTTGTATTTGATGAATGCCGAACCATGAAAATCGTTGGTCCCATCCTGGGAGACCACTTTGACCTGCGCGCCTGAGTTGCGACCGTCCTCAGCAGAGTAGGTGGAAGACAAGACTCGTACTTCTTTCACCGACTCTTGATTGGGTGTAACCAGTGCAGCGCCGCCCCAGTTGAAACTATTTACGCTTACCCCATCGATCTGAAAATTATTGCTGGAAAGCCGCTGCCCATTTGCGGAAATCTGGACCTGGTTCTCGGTTTGAAAAATGGAATTACTAGACCCGCCTGGTCCGGTCGTATTTGGAAGATTGACTGCACCACCATTGTTGCCCCGTGAGCCATCGCCGAAGACTCCTGGTGTCAAACGAAGCAGTTCGTAAGGATCGCGACCAACTTGCGGTAGTTGCCGAATTTCTCGAGTTGTCAGCGCTCTCGAAACGTTGCCATTCTCTGTTTCCAGTTCCTGTCCCGTAGCATCAGTAATGGTGACAGTCTCAGATACATCACCGGCGGTGAGCATGAGATTAAAGCCCTGGGCTGCTTCGGCGTTCACCACCACGTCTTCCAGCAACTGCTTCTTGAAGCCGGCCTTCTCCGCGCTCAGGGTGTAGTTTCCCGGCGCCAGTCCTGAGATCCGGTAAAAGCCATCGTCGCTGGTATTCGCTGTATGCGACTGACTGGTTGCTTTGTTAGTCAGCGTGACGGTTGCGTCTGGGATCAAGCCGCCCGACGAGTCAGAGACTGTCCCCTGCACAACTGCAGTGAATTGTGCCCGAGCCGAAGTGACTGCGATTAGAAGAAAAAGACCGCAGATAGCGATCCGGAACAAATTCACCAATCCCTGGTTCATTGCGTTGTCCTTCCTGAGAGACCGCGGGCGCACAACCGCACAAAGCGGTTCCGGCACTTGTTGGATATGTGTCTTTAGCTTTGGGGGAGAAACGAAGCTTCGTTAACCTCGAGACAAAACTTGTGGGGGATTTCCTGGAGGGATGACCGCATACTACATCTCGAACAACTTGTTTGTATAGCTGGTGCGCCCAAGTTGTAGTGATGCAGTTTGCTCGTTCGCGATTCGATCGGGTGTCATGAGGTCAGTACCACCTCGCGGCAGCGGGTGGGGTGTTGTAATGAGTCGAGCATAAAACGCCGAAGAACTCGGTTGGTGCGCCCCACCGCTACCGCGAGTTGGTACTGACCTCATTGCTCACCTTCAAGAGTGTGTACTTTTTTTGAGGCTCTGGTAAGCTCGTTGGCACATATCGCATTCTTGTGATCGTTGAGTTGGGGAGGAGGGCTCCGATAGTGGACTCTTTTAAGAAGCCCCCGCTTACGCAGAACTAAGATCCAGCCGCGTAGCTACGAAGCGGTTCGCGCTGGTGTTACGGAACCTCAAAGTGCAGAAGGGAAAAACAAATTAAATGCGACGTTCAATGGTAGTGGCTGTCTTGAGTATGCTCGCGTTGATTTTGAGCGGGTGTGTATCGGGAACTCAGCAAACCAGCAACGGTACAAAGCGGAAGAAGGGTCCAAATGAACCGATTAAGATCGGATTTTCGATGGACACGCTGAAAGAAGAACGCTGGCAGCGAGACAGAGATCTCGTAGAGAAAAGAGCGAAAGAGGTCGGGGCGGAAGTTAACGTCCAAGTAGCGAACGGCAGCGATAGCGAACAGATCAAGCAAGCGGAAAATATGCTGACGCAGGGCGTAGACGTGCTGATCGTCGCCCCGCACAACGGCGATGTCGCTGCATCGATCGTCGAGGCCGCGCACCGCCAGGGTGTTCCGGTTATCGCCTACGATCGTTTGATCAAGAACTCTGATGTGGATCTCTACATTTCTCATCAAGTAGTAAAGATGGGCGAGATGCAGGCGCAGTACCTGCTCGATCACGTTGGCAAGAAACCCGCCAACTTCGTAATCGTCGGCGGCTCTCCGACTGACAACAACGCAGTGCTGCTTCATCAGGGTCAGATGAACGTGCTCAAACCCGCAGTCGATCGCGGTGATGTAAAGATCGTTGCGGACGAATACGCGAAGGAATGGCAGGCGAGCGCTGCGCTTAATATTGTCGAAAACGCGCTGACGCAGTCCAAGAACCAGGTTGATGCAATTGTCTGTTCAAACGATGGCACGGCGCGCGGCGCCATTCAGGCATTGAAGGGACAGAACCTCGCCGGGAAAGTTCTCGTTTCAGGGCAGGATGCTGATCTGGCCTCGATCAAACTGATAGCGGCTGGGGATCAAACGATGACGATCTACAAATCGATCCAGCCGTTAGCTTATGGCGCAGTCGATGCAGCGGTGAAACTGGCGCGGGGTGAACAAGTCACGACGACTGAAACCATCGACAATGCCTATAAGAAAGTTCCGGCCATTCTGCTTGAGCCAGTCGCAGTCGATCGGAATAACTTACTGGATACTGTGGTTAAGGACGGGTATCACAAGCTCGCGGACATTTGTGCTGACCTCCCCCCCGAGAAATGTCCGAAACCGTAATCCACCTATTGCACAGATTACGCAGATTCTAAGACGATGAATGCGAGAGAATCTTCACGCACCTTGGCAACTGTCTTTTTCATTCGGTTGAATCTGTGAAATCTGTGTAATCGGTGGATAAGGTTTTGCACCGACGATGGACATACTTCTTCAAATGAAGGAAATAACGAAATCCTTCCCAGGCGTTCGCGCGCTTGACGGAGTGACCTTCGATCTTCATCGCGGAGAGATTCATGCCCTTGTCGGTGAGAACGGCGCGGGTAAATCGACCTTGATGAAAATTCTCGGGGGCGTTTATCCACACCCTGATTATGGTGGCGAGTTGACTATTGATGGCACTCGGCGACGGTTTGCAAATGTTCGTGACGCGGAACATGCCGGCATCGCGGTGATCTACCAGGAGCTGTCACTGATCCAGGAGATGACCGTGGGCGAGAATATTTTCCTCGGCCGCGAACCTTCCCGCTTCGGCGTGATTCGTTGGGAGGAACTCTATCGCAAGGCGCAGGCTCTGCTCGCTAAACTCAACCTCGATATTGACGCCCACACCCCGATCAAGAACCTCGGCATCGGACAGCAGCAGCTCGTTGAAATCGCGAAAGCATTGTCGCAGGAAGCCAGCATCCTGGTGCTTGATGAACCAACGGCAGCGCTTACTGATGCTGAAGTGAAAACTCTTTTTGTGATTCTTCAGAAGTTGCGCGCGAGTGGGGTGGGCATGGTCTACATCTCGCATAAACTAGGCGAAGTTTTTCAACTCAGCGATCGCATAACCGTTCTTCGTGATGGCAAAACCGTAGGTACCGACGCTGCCAGCAAGTGGACTGAGGCTAGTGTGATTGCGCGTATGGTGGGCCGCGACGTGGGCGACATCTTTCCCGCGGTGGACCACGCTCTTGGCGAAATTGTTTTCGAAGTTGAGCAACTTAACGTCGATGATCCGGCCGTCACTGGAAAGAGACTGGTGAAAGATGTGAGCTTTTCCGTCAGGCGTGGAGAAGTATTGGGCATAGCGGGTTTGATGGGAGCGGGTCGCAGTGATCTTTTGATGGCAATCTTCGGCGCGCACGCCGGTAACAGCACCGGCACGATCAAAATCGCAGGGGAACGCGTGCGAATATCGGATCCCGCGGACGCCATCAGGCAGGGAATTGGTTTTGTCACCGAAGACCGCAAGCGGTTCGGGCTGGTACTCGATCAGACGATTCTGCGAAACATGACGCTCGCTGGATTGCGGCGTATCTCAGGGCGCTTCGTGACCAGCATTGATGCGGAAGCGGCAGCGGCCGAGCGCTCGATGGAAGACCTTCGCGTGAAAGCGAATTCTGTGTTTACGGTTGCCGGAACTCTCTCCGGAGGGAATCAACAGAAAGTAGTTTTGGCGAAATGGTTGCTGACCAACCCGCGCGTGCTCTTTCTTGATGAACCAACGAGAGGGATCGACGTCGGTGCGAAGCAGGAGATCTACGCTCAAATCAATGCGCTGGCGAAAGGAGGACTTGCGATCGTGCTCGTCTCTTCCGAGTTGCCCGAGGTGTTGGGACTCTCGGATCGAATCATCGTGCTCCACGAAGGACGAATGACTGGGGAGTTTACGAGGGCGAATGCCACGCCGGAGACGGTGATGGCGTGTGCAACGGGCCGGAAAAGAGCAGCATAATCAGCAGCCTAATAGTTCGGGACTTGAACAGCTGATGCCAAGAATTACTGAGACCTGAGTCCTGAGACTTGAGACCTGAGACCTGAGACCTGAGACTTGAGACGAACATGGCCGACACCAAACCCACTGACATCCTTCCCGATCGGCCTCCCGTCGCGGTGGATTTCGCGCCTGTTCCTGAAGCTGCCGAGTTGTCGGCGGAAACCAAAATCGGCAGATTCAGGATTCCAACCGACGCACTCCGCGCTTATACGATGGTCTTCGCCCTGATCGCAATCTGGGTTTACTTCCATTATTCAACCGATCAAATATTTCTCGACCCAAGAAACTTTTCCAACCTGATGCGCCAGACGGCGGTTACCGGCGTGCTCGCAGTTGGAATGTTGATGGTAATCATCACCGGCCAGATCGATCTCTCAGTCGGATCCGTAGTGGGACTTGCCGGCGGGATCGCTGCCATCGCGCAAGGTTGGCTTGGCTGGGGACTACTTCCTTCATTGGCTTCAGGAATTGCGATTGCGGTGGCCATCGGGGCTTTCCACGGTGGCCTCGTGGCGTATCTCAATATTCCAGCATTCATCGTGACTCTAGGCGGACTGCTCGCCTGGCGCGGGGGCATTCTCGGTTTAAGTCGCGGAGAGACTATTCCGTTGCGGCTCCAGGAGTTCAAGGCGATTGGACAAGACTACGTCGGCCCACTTGTCGGTTGGATCGTAGCGGTGATCGCGGTTGCTGCTATCGTCTGGTTCACTCTCGCCAGGGTGCGCATCCGCCGGCGTCACGGGCTTATAGTTCCCGGCGGTGCTATCACTCTCCTGAAGATCCTTGGGCCATCGATCGCAGTGGTCGGATTCATCGCCATGATGAATGCTTACGAAATCTCGCCGGGTCGCTACGCCGGAATTCCGGTTCCGGTGATCATCTTTTTGGCGATTGCATTGGCGGGAGCTTTTCTGACGCAGAACACAACTTTCGGCCGTTACCTTTATGCCATCGGCGGCAACCCGGACGCTGCGCGACTTTCAGGAATCAATATCCGGCGGCATTTGTTGGCGGTGTTCTGCATCATGGGGGCGCTCACGGGTGTGGCCGCAGTGATTTATACGGCGCGAGTTGGCAGTGCTTCGCCTGATGCTGGGCAACTATTGGAACTCGACGCGATCGCCGCGTGCGTGATTGGAGGCACCAGTTTGATGGGCGGCCGCGGCACTGTTTTCGGGGCCATTCTCGGCGCCTTGATCATGTCGAGTCTCGACAATGGCATGTCGTTGGAGCGCGTCGAGCCGTACATGCAGAACATAATTAAAGGAGCGATCCTGGTAGCTGCGGTCGGGCTGGATATGGCCGGACGTCGGAGAACGTAAGTTTCGAGTTTCAAGTTTCGAGTTTCAAGTTCTTGTTCGGCAATTTGAGTGGTTCAATCGCCGCGAGTGTTGACAAGCCAACATGCGAGTATCCGAATGACAACTTGAAACTCGAAACTCGAAACTCGAAACTTTTTTCCATTCA
>JANNON010000490.1:0-4667 GCA_031399105.1 Blastocatellia bacterium
ATCAGCCCGGCATGATGTCGCTTCTTTACTCGATAGACGATCTCCGGATCGTCATAAGCCGAGTAGTCAGGACTCTCCTGCCTCGCCAACGAAAGAACGATGCCCGCATATTCTCTTCGCGCCGGCGTGAGGCGTTTCTCCTGCAAACTACCCGCCAATGCTTCTAATGCGCCCAACTCTGACGCGGTTGCCGCTGCAGGTGGCGGCGGCGGCGGCGGCGGCTCCGGAACAGAAACTTCAAGTCTGGCCCATTCGCGCCAAAGATTTATTCCCGAAGCTGCCTCCAGCACTTCAGCGATGTAAGCGCCGCCGACTCGCGCAGCAATCTCAAGGAAGTAAAACTTTCCGTCCTCGTTGCTTCTAATGAACTCAGCGTGTGTAGCGCCGCGTTCGATCTTCAACGCTCGCACCAACCTTCGATTCGCTTCCAACAGCCTGCGCTCTTCGTTCGAACCGCGTGCGACCGTGTGGGAAATATACGCCCCGCCCACATGAGCAACTTCCATTGGCGGTCGGCCATACTGATTGGCCCCGGCAAAGATCACTCGTCCTTCGTTTACGACCGAGTCTACGTGAAAGACTTCGCCCGGAATAAACTGGGCCAGCAAATAATAGGAGGCGCGCTCGCGCAAGCTCGGACGTTCGTTCATCTCATCGACGGTGCGCCAGACGTCGTCGGCGTCAATCATTTTCCGAATTCCAATTGCCGACACATCCGACCTGGGCTTGAGAATCCAGGGCGGCGGGATTCGTTCGATGAACTTCCCTATATCCTCTCGGTTGATAAGTGGAATAAAAGGCGGAACGTCCAGCCCGGCCGATACCGCTGACACAGCCATCGCCATCTTGTCGCGAAAGGTCTTGGCGCGCGAACTGGTCATGCCAGACAGACAAAGATGTTCACGAATCAAGGCAGCGGTTATGACGTCAAATTCTTCGAGGGCGATCACGCGGTCCGGTTTAGTCTTGCGAGCAATGAAGGTGGCGAGATCGATGAAGAGCGCGGGGTCGGCATCATTGAGAATTGCGACAAGGTCGTCAATGCTCTCGCGTGGCCAGTCCTCATTGAGCATCTTCTCTTTAGTCACCAGGGTAACGTGGCAACCACGAGCTTTACATTCGCGGATAAAATCGCTGCCTTTGAAGTAAGTAGCCAGGCAGATGACGTTGAGAGGGCGAGATTCCGATTGGGCCATAAAGTTTCTCTAGGAGCAATATAGTGTAGTAGGCAAACAGCGAACAGCAAACAGCCAGTACGGACCGAAAGCGCCAAGGCCGCTGAAACAAATTTGCAGGTGAGGAAGGTGGGTAAGCGGCGCGCACCCCCGCTCCAGCGTCAGCGCGCTTCGCTCACTTGAATGATCTGCGATTCTTTCTCAGTACGGTTTCGGTCAAAGAGGCACACCCAGTTACGTCATTTCGCCGGAGCGGGGGTGCGCTCCGCTTACCCACCTTCCTCACCTGTAAATTTGTTCAGCGACCTTGGCGCTTCCGCTACGTGCTGGCTGTTTGCTGTTCGCTGTTTGCTGTTCGCTTGTTCGCTGTTTGCTGTTCGCTGTTCGCCGTTTGGTGTTCGCTGTTCGCTGTCCGCTGTCCGCTGCTTGCAGTCTGCTGTTTGCTCTCAGCTGTTTGCTGTACTATAGGCGCGCTTCTTTCGTTCAGCATCTGCCGGCCTCGGGCCGCAATTAATTAAACAAGTCCAAATCCAAACCACACTCCCGGTCTCAGCCGTACTTTAAATACTCCTATGATCTTTCGTGGCCCCTTTCCCGAAGTTACGATCCCTGAAATGCCGTTGACTGATTTTGTCCTCCAACGGACGAAGGAACTCGGCGACAAACCGGCGCTCATCAACGGCGCTAACGGACATACGATTACCTATGCGGAATTGCCGGATCAAATTCGCCGGGTCGCGTCTAGTCTGGCCGCAAAAGGATTCAAGCAAGGCGAGGTGTTCGGCATCCTCAGTCCAAATCTTCCTGAGTATGGAATTATCTTCCATGCAGTGGCGATACTCGGTGGGATCAATACGCTAGTAAACCCGCTCTATACCGAAGACGAGATCAGCCACCAATTGAATGACGCGGGCGCTCGCTTTCTCATCACAGTACCGGCATTCGTTGAGAAAGCACGAGCAGCAATAAAGGACACAAAGGTCGAAGAACTCTTTGTGTTTGGTGAGGCGGACGGCGCAACCAGCTTTGCTTCGCTGCTCGAGGGCAGCGGCGAAGTTCCTTCGGTCACCATAAACCCGCGCGAAGATCTCGTGGCCCTGCCCTATTCGAGCGGCACTACTGGTTTGCCAAAGGGCGTAATGCTAACCCACCACAACCTTGTTTCCAATCTCTGCCAGATGGATGGGCTTTGCTACTTCGCTGAAGACGATACCTTGATCTGCGTGCTGCCGCTCTTTCATATCTATGGCCTGGTCGTAATTCTGAACATGGGCTTGCACACGGGCGCGACCATCGTCATGTTGCCTCGATTTGACTTGGAGCAATTTCTTGAGACGATTGCGAAGTATCGCGTGACGCTGGCCCACCTCGTGCCCCCCGTAGTCCTGGCTTTGAGCAAGCACCCGATTGTTGACGAGTATGATATTTCAAGCTTGAAGAATATTTTCTGCGGGGCGGCGCCACTCGATCAAAATCTTACGCGCGCTTGCATGGAACGACTCGACTGTCGCATTCGGCAGGGATACGGCATGACGGAGACTAGCCCGGTCACTCACTCGACTCCACCCGACCTGATCAAGTTCGGCTCGGTGGGCGTGGCCGCGCCGAACACTGAATGCAAAATTGTCAGCCTCGACACCGGCGACGCGCTCGGCCCCAATAACGAAGGCGAAGTCTGCGTGCGCGGGCCCCAGGTAATGAAGGGTTATTTGAATCGCCCCGAGGCCACTGCCGCAACAATCGATGCGGAAGGATGGCTGCACACAGGCGATATCGGCTACGTCGATGAGGACGGACACTTCTACATCGTCGATCGCGCGAAAGAGCTCATTAAGTACAAAGGTTTCCAGGTTCCACCCGCGGAACTCGAAGCCGTGCTGTTAACCCATCCTGCCGTCGCCGATGCTGCCGTTATTCCCTGCCCGGACGATGAAGCCGGCGAAGTCCCCAAGGCATTTGTCGTTTTGAAAGGCGACGTTACGGCGGACGAACTCATGGATTTCGTAGCCGAACGTGTTGCCCCTTATAAGAAACTGCGATTCGTGGAGTTCATCGACAAGATTCCCAAGTCGCCTTCGGGAAAGATTCTGCGCCGGGTACTGGTGCAAGCTGAACGAGAAAGGACGAAAAACTAGTATGTCTCCGGAAGTTATCTCTCAAGCAGTCAGGGACTATTTCAAAGCGATTCGAGATATGAACGAGGACGCCTGGATTAGCACTTTCGCTCCCGACGCTGTCAGCAACGATCCCGTCGGCTCTCCGCCAATGGTGGGTCATCAAAGGCTGGCTGAATTTTTTCAATCAATAGCCGGCGCCTTCGAAACGGTTGGCTTGACGGAAGATCAGATCTTCATTGCCGGGAACGGGGCGGCGGTGAAGTGGACCGGACGTGGCACGAGCAAGCAAGGCAAGTCAGTGCATTTCGAAGGCATAGATATTTTTGAGATCAATGAAAGCGGAAAGATTCAGAAGATATACGCCTATTGGAATCCGGCCGAAATGGTGGCGCAACTCTAGCTGCTTGCGATAGTATTTAGTCCCGCTGAGTTTTGAATCCCGAACAATTGGATCTTCTGAAGGGAGCTTTAAGAATGAGGAAGCAGAGGCCTTTAAATTTCGCTTTGGCGCTCGGTTTTGTCTTCGCGCTGTTTGCGGCTTCATTTGGGCAATCCGAGAACCCCGGCGACTGGCAGACTTTTGGCCCAACCGGTGAGGAGTTCTCCGTCATCATGCCAAAAGACCCAGTTGCTGAAACCGGAAAGATGGCCTATCACAAAATGGAGTTGAATACGCGACTCTACCTGTCTGCTCCCGCAACCGGCCCTGTGTACGCAGTTGTCTCGCTCAGCGGAATCAAATCCAATCCGGCACTCTACTCGGAGATGGAACGGATGAATTCGTACGTCGATGCCTTCAAGAAGTTTTTTGTGCCGAGACTAAAAGGCAAAGAAGCGGTCGGAAAACTCACCTTAACAAAGCCAAGGAAACTGAATGGTCATGATGGTCGTGAATACCAATTGACCATCGCCGACCTATCCGGGCCCGTTCAGGTTTACAGCACCAGGAGACGTTTCTACGCCGTGGTGTTCCTGAGCAACAAGAAGGAAGATCCCTTACGCGAGCGATTCATCAGCTCCTTTGTGCTGCCTGAAAAAATGACAGTGCCGGCGGAAACTGCAACGGTCCAATCTCCAATGCCAGACCCGGCAGCTTCTGCATCCAACGCGCACGAACCCAACAAGCCGAAATCCAGCGGCGCGCAAGGTGCTGAAGGAAGTACTGACTCTCCGACAAGTGCTGATACCAAGGCAACCGAAACGACAGCCGACGCGAAAGCTGATACCAAAGCTGACCCGAGCGCACCGGGAGACAAGAAGGCGATCAATGGCGGTAACTTGAACGGCAAGGCGATCAGCCTTCCGCCGCCAATCTACCCGGCAGATGCCAAGGCTCATAACGTCACCGGTGTGGTCACTATTCAAGTTACGGTCG
>JANNON010000491.1:0-4133 GCA_031399105.1 Blastocatellia bacterium
AACTGAATCGAGCACAAAAGCCCGAAGACCGTGTTTGTGCGCTCCACCCGCTACCGCGAGGTGGTACTGACCTCATGACTCTTACGCCGCATTCATTTACAGACCTCAAACTGCATCACTACCTCCCGAACCAAAACCTGGCGTCATTTCAGGCAGTTCGGCTAGAATCACGCCTCCACAGTTTTGGCGGTTCTTCTGAAGCGCTCTTAAAAACAACAAGGAGACGTGAAGCGATGTTCGTGAAGTCCATCTGCATTTTGCAGCTCTTGATCCTGCCGCTGTTCTTAACTGGACCACGGGAATCTGATCCGGGCGCTCACTGGCCGCAATGGCGTGGGCCATACTTCAATGGCATGGCCCGCGGTGACGCGCCGCTTACCTGGAGCGACAAGGCAAACATCAAGTGGAAAGTAGAAATCCCCGGACGCGGTTTCTCGACGCCCGTGATCTGGGGAGATAAAATATTTCTAACCACGGCCATCCCCACTGGCAAGCCTGCTCCAGCGGCGGCTGTTTCCGATCCCACCGCGGCTGCTGGCAATCAACGTCGCGCCGGCGGCGACACTTCTCCTCAGGCCGAGCAGAAATTCGAAGTGCTCTGTTTGGATCGCAAGACCGGAAAACTAATCTGGCAGAAAACCGCGAAAATTGCCGAGCCTCATGAGGGTTACCACCGAACCTACGGCAGCTTCGCTTCTAATTCTCCGGCCACGGACGGGAAGTATGTTTATGCGTCGTTCGGATCTCGCGGCATTTTCGCTTACGACTTTAACGGCAAGTTGATCTGGCAGCGCGACTTGGGTGTGCAAATGCGCATGCGGTTGGCGTTCGGCGAAGGCAGCGCGCCGTTGCTGTTTGGCGATCGCCTCTTTCTGGTTTTCGATCACGAAGGCGAGTCGTTCATGGTTGCGTTGAATAAGAACACGGGTAAGGAACTTTGGCGCGCAGCAAGGACAGAACGAAGTTCGTGGAGTACGCCGCTTGCAATTGAACACGGCGGAAGGAAGCAGATCATTGTCACGGCGACAAACAGAGTGCGTAGCTACGATGCGGAGACCGGCAAAGTGATCTGGGAAACCGCGGGTTTGGGATCAAACCCGATTCCAGTGCCGGTTTTTCAGGATCCCTTCGTTTACGTCATGAGCGGACATCGCGATCCAAAGCTGATGGCGATCAAGCTCGGCAAGGAAGGTGATCTGAGTGGCTCTGATTCGATTGTATGGAGCCAGACGCGCGGGGTTGCGTATACGGCGTCGCCGGTGCTCTTCGACAACAAGCTTTACGTGTTAACTGATAACGGGATGATCAGTTGCTTCAATGCCACGACCGGCGAGGCCTATTACGCGCAGCAACGTTTGCCTAAGGCGTACAACATGAAAGCCTCGTTGGTGGGTGCAAATGGAAAGCTTTATTTAGCAACCGAAGACGGCGACGTGGTGGTGTTGAAGATGGGTGAGAAGTTTGAAGTACTGGCCACGAATACTCTCGAGGACCAGGTGTTCATTGCGACGCCAGCCATTGCTGCGGGGGACATCTTCCTGCGAAGCCAAACCGCTTTGTTCCGTATCAGTGAGAAATAGAAATTGAGTACTGGTGCACTTTGAGTACAGGCGTTCAGAGTTCAAACTTTAGTTTGCCGGGTGATGAAGTCAGTACCGTAGCGCGGTAGCGTCGGGTCCAATCGCGAAGTCCATTGCCTTCGGTGCGTTTACATTATCAATACGACCCGGCGCTACGACGCTACGGTACTGACTGCATGACACAGCCCCGCATCGGCCGCGATCCGAACGGCATCGCTAGTCGAACGAAGAGTTACCAGAGGTATATGAAAACAAGTTTCTTCATTCTTTTGCTGATCGCACTTGCCAGTACTGGGCTGGTCGCTCAAAAGCAAACGACACCGGCTATAAAGAAACCTCAGCAAATACTTTTCGACTTTAGAGTTGACCGAGCGAGTGCTCCTCCCAAAATCCCACTGGCCACGCAGAAGAGCGTCTTGTCAAAGGTCTTTTCGAAGTATCTAACTGACGCGGCCAGGTGCAAGTCCAATGTCGACGCGAGCAGTGACGCCGACCCGTTAAAGGCAGCGCGCAACGCTGGCCAAATAGTTCCTTCGATAGAGGACATGGCAACGGGTAGTTTTACGGGACCACTGCTGTCACAGACCCTCTACGTTATTTCTGTAGGCGAGTGTAACGCTTCGCATGCCGACAACTTCGGGACCAAACGGGTCGCCATCTTCTCGGGCGCACAACTTGTTGCCGATCTGGATGTGAACTTCAAGCGCGCTATCGTTCGCAAGACTGACCTGAATGGCGACGGCGTTGACGAGTTGTTAATGACGAGCGGCGATATGAATCAGGGCACGATCATCGAGATGGCGGCCCTGGTGGATTTTCAAAACGGGCGCCTGCGGGTAATCGAGGACTTCGGGACAGTCTTAGAGGACTCTTGTCCTTCCTTAAGTCCGGGCAGTTCATCAAAAGCCGCACTCATTTCCCTTTCGGAAGTTGCGACTGGAAAGATGCCGCGGCTGGCGATGGAAAACTACGAGGCGACTTGCCGAAAAGCTAAGCGATGGCGATTTGTATCCGCAGGAAAAATGTCAGAACCGTAACGCGGTAGCGTCGGGTCAACGTTACGGAAAAAGCTTTTGTCTTCGAAGGTCGACCCGACGCTGCCGCGTTACGGTTCTGACTTCAATAAGATGCCTTCCACAGCCCCAGTCGCGCGTGATTCAGTCACGTGTCTGCTTTTTGGCCACAAGGTCCATCACACAAAAGTCGCCAGTGGCGCTGGCACGCCTTGTGCTCGCTGTGGCGTCCCCATGCTTGACCAGGGCAACAGTGTTTCACGCGTAGCCCATTCGCTGTCCTGCTTTTTTGGGAAACATCACTACACTCCGATTGCCACGCGCGCAACCCATCATGAGTACGTTTGCGAAAAGTGCGGCCACTCGCTGCTGTTGGAGCTCAACCACGATCCGTACGCCGGTACTCAGAATTTCGAGAAACGAGTTCGTTATGAATGCGGGATATTTGGACATCGCGTACATGTCGTCGCGACTGGATCAAGAGGTACTGAATACGCTTGTGTGTGTGGGCACCCCTTTCTCAAAGCACGCGGAGCGCTCACCTTGATCCGGCATCCGCTCGCTTGCGTCTTACTCGGCCACTTTATCTCTCTCAACGAGAATCTTGGCGAATGGGCCCAGTACGTTTGCCGTCGCTGCGGCCATCCGTTCTACTTCAGGATTGCCGCTTCGACCGAATCGAATTTGATTCTCGAGCAGGAAACCAATGAGTGAACAAGTGCTAAGCGCGGTTCGAGAGCATAACTGGCGCGCTTATCTTGCCCTCTTCCGCTTCCATTTCCACTCCAGTTTTGTCGGGGTGCTGCTGGGCGTTCTGGTAGTTACACGTCATTGGTCTGGATCGTTGGTCTGGCGCATCTTTCTCCTTTATATTTCATTGAATGTGCTTTTGTACGGCGGTCTCTATTCACTCAACGCGATTACCGATGCTGAAGCTGACAGCCGTCACCCGTTTAAGCGCTTTCGTCCCGTAGCCTCCGGCGCTATTTCACGGAGGTCCGCAGAGGTGTTGTCCGTAGGTCTGATTTGCGCGGGCTTCATAACGGGCTGGGCCTGGCTGGGAATGGGAGTTATAGCCGCGTATCTGCTTTTGCTGGTTTTGAACGTGTCGTATTCGTTTTTCTTCCGAGAGATGTTTGTTTTCGATGTGCTCTTCAATAGCGCGACTCATCCGCCGCGCTTCTGGTTGGGCATGTGGCTCGCAGGCGGTCTACTTGATTGGAATCTGCTCGCACTGGTCTTCCTGTTTGCGGTCGGCATGTCCGCTAGTCGGCGATCCGTCGAGCTGCATCATGCAGGCAGGGAATCACGTGGGACGCTCGCCGTGTATTCGAGGGGCAGTCTGTTTGTAATTGAAGGCGCGGCCCTCGTAGCGATCGTTCTGCTTTGGACCCTGAGTCAAACCACATTTCAAATCCCCTACCTGGTGACGTTGGGCTCATATGTCATCTTTGTCGGGGGCATCGAAGCGGTTCCAAGAATCCGATCCGCCTTCGAAAAATTCTGGCTCAGATGACCCTCCGTTTTTCTCTCATCACTG
>JANNON010000515.1:0-2885 GCA_031399105.1 Blastocatellia bacterium
GTCGGAGGTGTTGCGCCTTCATTCGTTTAACGCGGTGATTGCATCGGACGGTGAAGCGGCGCTTGAAATGTTGCAAAAGCAGCCGTATGACCTGGTCATCTCCGACATCTCCATGCCGCGAATGAACGGCATCAATCTATACAAAAATATTCGCGCGGACGAAAAGCTGCGGAATATTTTGTTCGCGTGGAACTCAGGTTACCGTGAACTCAGAGATATTGTCGAGTTTGAAATCAATCGAACTGCATCACTACTCAACCACGAGTCAACTTGCAGGCTTCAACTGCACGTGTGTTATATTCTTGCTCCAACGAAGGTGCTCAGTAACTTGCTCATTGACTAGTCTGAATCACCATCTTCACGTGAGGGCCGATAGCTCAGTTGGTAGAGCAGCTGACTCTTAATCAGCGGGTCGCAGGTTCGAGCCCTGCTCGGCTCACATCAATTCCTTAGCGAATCCTCACTTTCGCAAGTCCATAAAAATTTAGGTACACGTATCGCGGACACCTTCAGAGGAATCGCGTTCAGCCGGAGGTGTGCATGAGCACTCCCTACCTCGAAGCAGTAGATCCCGCCCGTGTTACTGGCCCTACAGTCAATCGGCACAACTCTGAGCAAGTGGTTGCGACTCCCTGGGCGTTCATTCGTGCAGTCGAAGCTAAGTTTGGAATGCTGCATGTTGACCTCGCAGCAACGGATGAGAACCGCAAAGCTCCTGTCTGGATTACCCCTGAACGCGACACCTTCTCAGTTAATTGGGCGCACGTCCTCAGTGGTTCATTGGGTTGGTTGAATCCTGAATTCGATCCGATGGAAAAGTGGGTTGAGAAGTGCGCGATCGAACAACAGCGCGGAGCTGAGTTTCTTGCGCTGGCCCCGGCCTCGATCGGTACGAATTGGTTCTGGGATCACGTTCAACCTTTCGCCACGGTCTACAGCATAGGACGCATACCGTTCGAGGGTAGTCATAACAAATACCCAAAGGGCCACCCCAAAGCCGGACAGCGGAGATGCGCCGGACCCCCAGTCTGCATGGGCTGCTGTCCCTACCCCAAGGACCTAATTCTCAGTCACTACAACCAGAACCCTAATCACGAACTACAGCGATGGAGGTGGAAGTGAGTACGGCCGTTTCCATCCCCACCATCTTGAAAGCTCCGTTCCCGTGGTTTGGAGGTAAGTCTCGCGTTGCACGTCAGGTATGGGAGCGCTTTGGCGATGTCCCGAACTATGTCGAGCCATTTGCGGGCTCTCTCGCCGTGCTGTTGGGCCGAGAGTCTGCGCCTCGAGTTGAAACCGTGAATGATATTGACTGTTGGATCTCGAACTTCTGGCGTGCACTACAGGCCGATCCGGATGGTGTGGCCACAGCCGCCGATTGGCCAGTGAACGAAGCGGATCTTCACGCGCGCCACCTCTGGCTTGTGAATCAATTAGCGTTTCGAGAGCAGGTAAAAACGGATCCGGATTTCTTTGACTGCTCACCCGCCTTGTCGGTATCTCGCTGTGAGCGGCGCAAGGTGGTTCAAGGATCGCATTCAAGAACAGTCAGCCGCAATCGCGTTTGTAGGATGGCTGATGGCC
Organism: Blastocatellia bacterium; assembly: GCA_031399105.1. Lineage (GTDB taxonomy): Bacteria > Acidobacteriota > Blastocatellia > Pyrinomonadales > Pyrinomonadaceae > PSRF01. The sequence continues at coordinate 1,585 of JANNON010000515.1, forward strand.
GCGCCGATTGAGCGTATCGCCCTTGAAAATCCTATCAGCGTAATCAGCACGCATATTCGTAAGCCGGATCAGATTGTTCAGCCGTGGATGTTTGGACACCCGGAAACCAAAGCCACCTGCCTGTGGCTCAAAGGGCTACCACAATTAACACCGACAGATATTGTTGAGGGCCGTGCGCCGCGAGTGCATCACGAATCGCCTGGGCCAAATAGGTGGAAGAACAGATCGCGCACCTTGCAGGGGATCGCTGACGCAATGGCTGAACAATGGGGAGCGACTAACAGGGAGTATTGAAGGATGAGCGCAGAAGTGGAAAAACGGTATTACACCGAGAAAGAGTTTTGCGAAATGATGGGCATCTCGCGCACGACTGCCTTTGAGTGGCGGAAGAGAAAGATGATCAGTTTTGTGCGCTCGCCGACAGGGGTGATTCGCTATCGCCGGTCCGACATCGAGGCGTATGAACAACGTAACAGCGTCCGGGCCAAAAGCCGCGCTGCTTAATCATCTTCTTCAAGCAGTTCAGCCGCTTGTATCCCGGTAGATTTATCAACGTGCATGTAACGCCAAGTGGTCTTAGGTTGAGTATGACCAAGCAGTTTTCCAGCAGCACTAAGAGACATTCCCTTGCTAATCAAGCGAGTCGCAGCGGTGTGCCGAGCGTCATGCAGTCGGAAGTTGGAGTCGGCCAGCCCTGCAATACGCTTCACTGTAGCAAACGAGCGTTTGACAGACTTCAGCGGCTTGTTGTTGTAGGTGAAAACCCATTCCTCCGGCTCCCTCCCGTCGCAGAGAACCCGCATCTCTTGTGCGAGGCGCCGAGTCATAACAAAGGCGCGTTCTCTCCGGCGCCGGCCTTTGTACGAAACCGCCAGGATGGAGTTGTCGGCGAAGTTAACGTCCGCAACTTTCAGCCGAAACATTTCGCTCCCTCTGAATCCGGTGTCAAACGCCAAGATCAGCAACGGTCTCAGGTGCTCGCGTTCGCCTGTACACGCGGCGAGCAGCGCAGCGCGTTCTTCTTTGGTGGCAATCCGCTCACGAGGTTCTTCCTCTTCGATGTTGATGAGCGGATCGCCATCGTGAAATGGGTTGCGTCGAATCCACTTATGCTGGAACGCAACGGTGAGCAACCTTCGGAGTTGAGCGAGCTCGCGGTTTACCGTGGCGATCGAGCGAGGGTGATACTCGCTCTCGTAGGTCTTTGGCACCTTCTTCCCCTGCTTGCCTTTCACTCGTCGCTTAACCTCAACAGGGGTGGACAGCCGCAGACGTTTGAAGGCAGCCAGGTCACCGTAAGA
>JANNON010000517.1:0-1989 GCA_031399105.1 Blastocatellia bacterium
CCAGGCTGACAGATCACCAGATCGTCGGCGGTGTTGAAGGATCGCGCCCACAGTCACGACAACGAGCCCGGCAAGAATTATCAATATTAGTTTCACAAATCTTCATGGTAGCGGGGATGGCACTGATACAGTCAATTGGGACTGTTTCTCCAGATTTAGGGGGCTTTGTGACGTGAGCGTGCTCGATCCATACTCGGAGGCCGTAATTGGTGCAGCCGTAGAGGCTGCTCTCAAGCCGCTGCTGAACGCGACAGCTTCAATCGTGAGTCCATCAGCGGAGTACATCGGCAAGCGAGTGCATGACTGGTGCCAGTCACGCGTTGAGGCACTATGCACCCGCACAATGGAACGGGTGAAGGCAACCGGCAGGGAACGTGTTTCAGTGGCGCCAAAAATAGGCGTGCGCATCGTCGAGGGCTATGTACTGGAAGACGACGCCTTCTTGCAGGAAGACTGGGCGGGGCTCATGGCCAGCGCTGCTGTTGACCCGGGAGCAGTTCTCCCGGCGTTCCCTGAGATTCTGCGCAACCTTAGCGGAGATGATGCGCGCCTGTTGGATGCGCTGTATACGGAGTCGTTCGCCAGTGCCTCGGATGAGGCGGAGTTCAAGACAAAGGGCTTTTACTCAACGCACGTGCGCAACATCTTCGCTGTGCATGTGATGCAGATTGCAGAAAGTAGCCCGGACTCAGACGACCTTTACACGCGACTCGGCACGGCGTGTCAGAACCTCATTCGTCTTCGTTTGGTTACTGACGAAACCAAGGATGGAATGTCTCTGACGATAATTGGGTACAGGTTCGTGCGCGCCTGTAGAGGACCCCGGCCTACACCAGCGCAAATCTGAAAGCCCGCCCAGATCAAATGCGTACCGCCGAACTCTCACCCGTTGCGACTCTTCAACTTTCGACGTGCATAATCAGGTCAGAAATCACGGGAGATGTGCTCTGCCTCATTGTCAGCTTCACGAGTTCGGTTTCGCCGACTGACGCGGTCACACGGTATCTCGTCCGTGGTTAGTTTGCCCGACTTTTGCAGTACGCTGAAATAGGGTCGTTTCCGTTTCTTGAAGTCTCGCAGGATCTGGGTCTTAGCACTCCCAAGAGCCTTGATCCAAACATCCGTCCCTTCTGAGTTATTTGCCGTTGCAATTACGCCAATATCAGCTCGCTTCAATCGCTCCAAATGGGTCTTTTTCATTTCACGATCTGTGGTGAAAAGCAAGAACCCGTGCTCGTGACACAGAGATATTACAGCGGGATCTTTGATATGCTCCTGTCGGCGTTCCGGATTTTCTCTGTGGGGGAAGTGCTTGGTAAAGCGCTCCGACTCAAAGCCGAGCGCAACAATCTTGGCATGAGACGATGCTGAATCGAAGCAATCGTCGAGCAGCAGAATGCAAGCTTCACGCCGCTTCTTTGTCAAAGTGGTCGAGTGCTTGCTGTACGATTTTAAGCGACAGCCCGTAATCCTCGGCGATGTAAGCCGGCGACCTTCCTTCGCGTCTCATTCCGGCGAGCATAGCGACCGGAATCCTGGTTCCGGCCACGACGAGCCGTCCGGACATCACGTCGGGTGTCGCTTGGACAGGTTTGCTGTCGGGATCCTTGTTCCACAACCTCCAGGGGAATATTGATGTCGCCCGTCCGTAGCCGTCGACGAGCACGCGAGTAGCAAAAACATCCACCACTTGGACCATCTCCAACTGACCGTCACGGGACAGGTTTATCAGTTCGCGCTCGCGCTTTCCGCGAGCCGGCCGATTGAGGAGGAGATCATCTTCGACGACGCGAAGATTGTCACTGACCAACGGATTCTTGGCTCTTGTGAACTTTGGGAGGTTCCGCAAAGACCGGCGGATTGACTGCATCGAGAGATGGTGTCGTGATCGAAGCAGATAAATGGCCCACGCCTCAACGGTGTCGGTGAATGACAAGAGCGGCAGATCGCCCATGCGCCCGGAAGGCGTGAGGAGCGGCGCACGTCGGT
>JANNON010000528.1:0-8184 GCA_031399105.1 Blastocatellia bacterium
ACCTTCCTGACAGTGAGACTGCACATCTGGCCTCTTAATATTTAGCGCGTTAGCTTACACACGCGTTAGCTTACACAACAGTCCAGCATCTCACATCCCCTCCAGAAATTTGCAGCTATGTGTGTTAGCGCACAGACGATCACTTTCGACTCTCCTATTCTCGCGTCCATCAATCATTGCTTGCTTAAGAGACACTGATTCTGTCTCCTCACTCGAAAGTTCTCTCTACAGAGAATCTGAAGGGAAACTTTCGAAACCATTGAGCAAGTTGCTGAGGCTCTCGCGGATTAGAGCCGAAGCAGTCCTACCGCAGCCCAGGCGTTTTGTTGACTCAAGCAGGCGTTTTTTGCGCAACACGCAAAATCACTCGGCATGAGTCGACTCGATCCGATGGGATGCGCTCGACCCACCCCCAAAGCGACGCGCCAATAAAATAAAGGTAAATCCGGATGAACGCCCGACCTGGTGGTTGCCTAAGCGTCAGAAAGCACCTCTTTCTGTGCTGCCTGTCAGTCCTTGTACTGATGGTGATAGCGGGTAGTGTGCAAGCACAAACACCCGCACCGACTCCTGCCTGTGAGCGCACCATCACCGCCGATGTTGTCGCACTCGATCAGTTACTCATGTACAACCGCTTAGGCGCGGTGAATCCAAATGGGATGATTTACGCGCTCAAGCAAGACGTCGTTGCTATTAACCCAGCTCTTGGATTAGTGGCGGGCAACGTGCGCCTGCGTTCCGACAAACGCCCGCGGCCAATTACGCTGCGCATGAACAATGGCGATTGTCTAAAAATCACGTTTACGAATTTCTTAAAGTCGAGTCCAAGCGGTGATCAGCCCGCCACTCGCACCGCCGGCGTGCACGCGGTCGGAATGGAACTGGTCAACACGATCGCCTCGGATGGCTCAAATGTTGGGCAGAATCCCTCCAGTTTGGTGGCTCCAGGAGGAACGGCGACCTACACCTACTCCGCAACGCGTGAGGGAAATAACCTGATGTACAGCTCCGCAGCCACAACTGGCGGCGAGGGCAATGGCGGAACGTTAGCCGAAGGATTATTCGGCAGCGTAAATGTCGAGCCCCGCGGTGCTGAATGGTATCGCTCGCAGGTGACAGAAGCCGATCTGGCATTGGCGAAAACGGGCACGACCCCAAATGGCCAACCGATCATCAATTACGATGCGGTGTACCCAGTGGGCCATGCCAAAGCGGGCAAGCCGATTCTCAAAATGCTCAATGGCACCACGATTGTGGCCACGGACTTGAATGCGATCATCACCGGTCCTAACAAGGGACGGTTTCCGGCCGGCACTTACCGGCCCAATGCGACGGAACCTGATCGCGAGCAGCCGTTCCGCGAGTTTACCGTCGTCTATCACGACGAAGTTCAGAACATCCAGGCCTTTCCGCAGTTCAACGATCCGGTCCTCAGTCACACCCTGCACAGCGTTCGGGATAAGTTCGCCATCAACTATGGCACTGGCGGCGTGGGCGCTGAGATTCTGGCCAACCGTCTCGGGGTAGGCCCAATGTTTGATTGCACCGAGTGCAAGTTTGAAGAGTTCTTTCTTTCCTCGTGGACCGTCGGCGATCCGGCGCAGGTAGTAGACGTGCCCGCCAACACGACCACGAGCGGCGGCGTTTTGATAACCGGTCGGAAGGCCACCAAGGTCTTATATCCCGACGACCCCTCAAACGTGCATCACAGCTACATCGGCGATCACGTGAAGATGAGAGTGGTCCACGCCGGACCGAAAGAGCATCACATCCACCATTTGCACGCGCACCAATGGCTGCAAACGCCGGACGATGACAACTCGACTTACCTCGACAGTCAAGCAGTCGGACCGGGAACCGCATTCACGACTGAGATAACCCACGGTGGTTCTGGCAATCGCAATAAGGTCGTGGGTGATTCTATTTTTCACTGCCATTTCTACCCGCACTTTGCGCAAGGTATGTGGGAGCTATGGCGCACACACGATGTCTTTGAATCAGGTACCGTGCTCAACTCAAGCGGTATTCCTGTAGCTGGCGCGCGAGCGTTGCCCGATGGCGAGATAATTGCCGGCACGCCGATACCGGGGCTAGTGCCGTTGCCTACGATAGCGATGGCGCCGATGCCGACGGCAACTGTGCCGGGTTTCCCGTTCTTCAACCCGGCCGTTGCCGGTCACCGTCCACCACATCCGCCACTCGATACAATTGATGACGGGGGTTTACCGCGTCACATCATCGTTGGCGGTACTACGCATCACGTCGAGACGCGGCTCGATTTCAGCAAAGCGCTGATCACGGCCATTGCCACGGCAATTCCCGAAGCCGGAACGGTTAAAGAACTAGCTGCCATGGCCTACCACGCGCAGCGGACTCATGCGAGCTTTCGGCCGGACGGAACACCCGCGAATTTCACGCTCAATGGACTGCCGGCGAAACCCGGCGCACCCTATGCCGATCCGTGCATTTCCGATACCGGCACTGCCATCGGAACGGCGAAACTTTATAAGGGAGCTGCTTTTCAGCTTGACCTTAAACTGAATAAAGCCGGCTGGCACTTCCCGCAGTCGCGCATTCTTTCGTTGTGGCAGGATGTAAACCCAACGTTGAATGGCACCCGCACGCCTGAACCTTTATTCTTCCGCGCCAACACCAACACTTGCATCACGTTTCACCATACCAACCTGGTTCCCGGCCATTACGAGCAGGATGATTTTCAGGTGCGCACGCCGACCGACATCGTCGGACAGCATATTCACCTCGTTAAGTTTGACGTGACCTCGTCGGACGGATCAGGCAACGGCTTCAATTACGAAGACGGAACCTTCGCTCCTGAAGATGTGATTGAGCGCATCAAGGCGATTCGCAAACAGAATAATTGTGTTGGCGTCTCGTCTGGTGATCCTCGCGACGGCACCTTTACCTGTCCCAAGGCAAAAGCGCACCCGTACTTCGGTACTCTTGGTGCACAGACCACAGTGCAACGCTGGTTCGCGGACAACACACTGAATAACAACGCTAAGGACCGCACACTTCGCACAGTATTTACGCACGACCACTTTGGACCTTCAACGCATCAGCAGGCCGGTCTATATGCCGGTTTGGTGACTGAGCCGCTGGGTTCGATCTGGAAGAACGCAGAGACTGGCGTGGTCATGGGAACGAGGAGCGATGGCGGACCGACTAGTTGGCAAGCTGTCATTCAAACAACCGACACGTCGAAGAGTTACCGCGAGTTTCTGTTCGAATTCGCCGATTTCCAACTGGCCTACCAGGCTGGTTTTGGGATTGGGGCCAATAACCAACCCATTGCCGATCCCGTGCATGTGATTAACCCGCCTATCAAGAATGAACCGGGTCTGCCTTTCCTCGTTGAGAACGGTATGATCTGTCCAGGCGGTGTTCCAGCCCCATGTCCGGAAGCGGTTTCGGCCGCCGACCCCGGCACCTTCAGCGTTAACTACCGCAACGAACCCGTGCCGTTGCGAGTCCGCAATCCAAACACGAACACGCAAGCCAGTGGCGCTGCCGGTGATTTGTCGAAAGTCTATAAGTCGAACATCACGCGCAGTGACCCGCAGTTCAACGTGCAGCCGACTTTCTATCCACCGTTGACGAATGGTGTGAAACCCGGCGACCCGTTCACTCCACTACTGAGGGCCTACGAAAACGATCGGGTCCAAATTCGCGTTCTCGTGGGAGCCCACGAAGAGACGCACAACATGACGGTCAACGGCCATAAGTGGCTGCACGAGCCCGGCACGCCGGAAGACCCTCTGGCGGTGAATAATTCTGGCTACCGCAATTCAACAATGGTCGGCATCTCAGAACACGTCGAATTACTCGTCGGTAAAGAATCGGTCATCGGCAACCGTCCGTACATCGATTACCTCTACCAGAACAATGCGTCAGTAGACGGTCAGTGGAACGGCATCTGGGGCCTGCTCAGGGTTTACAACGGCAGGGCCGGATTGCAACCGGATCTTCAGACGCTGCCGAGCAATACCGCGGGTGCAGCGCCGCAGCCGACAAACAACTCGGAGTTCGCGCCGGAGGCAACTTTCAAAACCGGTAGCACTGACTTGCTTGACCTGACGGATGGTTCCGTCATGCAGGACTTTGTGACGCTGGAGGACAGTTCGTTCCTGATTGATTCAACGCCTGCGGATGATGACCTGCAATACCTCGACTCGACACCATCGGCGGACGCTCAACAGACAAATGACACCGTTGTAGGTGGGAACGCATTCGAGGCTGTGCCATTTCCGGGCTCGTACGTCACAGCGTTACCAACAGACTATGCAACGGGCACAAACATCGCGACCGGGGTATGTCGCGGCACTGCCACTAGAAGACACATCAGCGTGACCGCAGTCAGTGCTGCCGCGCTGCCCAACGGCACGTTGGTTTACAACAGTCGGGCCGGTAACGGCGGTAAGCTTAACGATCCTACCGCGATCATGTACTTCCGCAGCGGCGACATTAACAGCGCCGGCATGGTCAAGGCGGGTGTGCCGATCGAACCGCTGGTCGTGCGGGCCAGAGCGGGCGAATGTATCAACTTTACGTTGGTTAACAAGCTGCCCAATACATTGCCGGATCTCGATGGCTTCAACACGATGCCGAATCTGATCCACCACTTCAATGCCAATCAGGTTCGTCCCTCAAAACATGTTGGTTTGCATCCACAAATGCTTGCTTACAATGTTTTGAACAGTGACGGCAAGAACGTTGGCAACAATCCTAATCAGACGGTCGGGCCCGGCGGCATCGTCAGGTACCGTTGGTACGCCGGTGACATCCAGATAAACGGCAACCAACGCATAGCGACGCCAATTGAATTCGGCGCCACTAACCTGATCTCATCCGATCCAATCAAGCACAGCAACAAGGGTGCGATCGGCGCCTTAATCATCGAGCCCGCAGGCTCCACCTGGATTGAAGATGCCGGGTCACGCGCACAGGCGACCATCACCAAGGCGGACGGCACTACCTTCCGTGAATTCGTGGTTCAATTCCAGACCGACATCAACATGAGGTTCGCCGACAGCGGGGCTGCCGTACCGAATCTCGCCGGTGAAGAGGACAGCGAAGACTCGGCTCAGAAAGCAATCAACTATCGCACTGAGCCCCTTTGGAAGCGTATGAACTTCGGACCAGCTACTCCGTTGGAACAAACGCGGGATTTCATCTTCACCAACGTGCTTTCAAACGCTTTGGTGGGTGGCGATCCGCAGACTCCGGTCTTCACAGCGAAAGCCGGCCAGGCGGTTCGTTTCCGTGTCCTGAATGCCAATGGGCACACACGCCAAAATGTTTTCCAGACTCATGGACACTTTTGGCAAGAGGAGCCGTACACCAATAACTCGACGGTGATTGGTGACAATCCCCTGTCAGAGGTCAAGGGTTCCCGATACGGCGTCGGGCCAAGTAGTCACTATGATCTGAACTTAATGAATGGTGCCGGCGGCGCCCGACGCGTCGTAGGAGACTATTTGTACCGGTCACAAAGTGCCTTCCAATTCGACGGCGGATTGTGGGGAATCTTCCGTGTTACTCCGTAAGGCTTAGTCCCGACTGCGGAAGTCCGCACCGAAACCTGGAGTGCAGCCTGTATCCACAGGTTGCACTCCTCGGTTTCGGATATCACGACTGACTTCGCACCTGGCCCCTCCAACCACGTGTTCAGACCTTTTGTCAGCCAACTACGAGATGACGAGAAGGTCTCGGACGGTGAGTTTTTTCCAGGAGGGAAGAGGGTTATGTCACGGTCATCAGAACGGTCTTACTGGCTTTATATAGTCCTTTGTTTTGTCGTTACTCTGTCGGTGATTTGGGTATTGGTTTCGTTCTCGGTCTTTGATTCATCTGCCACAGCAGAGTCTCAGGAGCAGGTATCGATCCACGGGAAACAGGATAAGTCACGCGACTCGTACGGCGCTTTGCCTCTTTCCTTCGAACTAAACCAGGGCCAGACCAATGAACAGGTCAAGTTTCTCTCTCGCGCCGGCGGCTTTCTCCTTTTCCTGACACCGACTGAGGCCGTCATGGCCCTGAACAACCCAGAGGCCCATCGAAGAGGAAAAGAAAATCGAGACGAGCGCACTCGGACGGATGAGAGTGGTCCCAAGCCGCCCCGGGCTATCGTGAGGATGAGTCTCGTAGGCGCCAATCCCGCGCCAGTGGTCGAAGGGCTTGAGGAGTTAACGACCAGGAGTAACTACTTTCTTGGCGCTGACCCCGCGGAATGGCTCACTGATATCCCAAGCTACGCAAGCGTGCGCTACGCTCAAGTCTATCCGGGAATCGACATGGTCTATTACGGTGACCAGCGCCAGCTCGAGTATGACTTTGTGGTCGCGGCCGGAGCCGATCCGGACCTCGTCCAACTTAAGTTCAAAGGCATTGACAGGTTTGAGATCAGTCGCATGGGAGAGCTGCTGCTGCATACGTCGCGTGGGGAAATTACGCAGACCAAACCTATTGCTTATCAGGAAGCGAATGGTGTGAGGGAGGAAGTAGCTGTCAACTATGTTTTGAAGGGCGACGAAGGGATCGGGTTCCAACTTGGGAGCTACGACCCCACGAGGACTCTGACTATCGATCCCGTGCTCATATATTCCACTTACCTTGGCGGGAGTGGCTTTGATCAAGGCTACGCGATCGCAGTGGACTCGCTCGGTAATGCTTACGTCACTGGGAAGACTGCTGCTGCAGACTTTCCTACCACACCCGGCGCTTTTCAAACCAACTACGGCGGCGGCGATGCCTTTGTCGCCAAGCTCAACCCATCAGGAACGGCCCTGGTCTATTCAACTTATCTCAACGGCGCCAGCGGAAACGGGATCGCGGTGGACTCCGCAGGCAACGCGTACATTACCGGGGAGGCGGGAACGCTCAATTTCCCGACAACGCCCGGCGCCTTTCAGACATCGCCGATGGGTTTCGATACCTTCATCACCAAGTTAAATCCGGCGGGATCTGCGCTCGTCTACTCGGCGCGATTCGGCGGCAACTTTGATGATTTCGGTCGCGGCATTGCTCTCGATGGTTCCGGCAATGCATACATCACCGGCTGGACAGTATGCCGTTCACCGACGTGCACCTATCCCACGGTTAATGCCTTTCAACCTAACTACGCTGGCGGCAACAACGATGCTTTTGTCACCAAGATCAATAGCAGCGGGTCAGCACTGGTTTACTCAACTTACCTCGGTGGCGGCGCCATTCTTAATGCCACCGATGATTGGGGAGAAGGAATTGCGGTGGATAGCGCGGGCAGTGCCTATGTAACCGGTTATACGTTTGCCCCGGACTTCCCGACCACGCCGGGCGCTTACGATCGGGCGCGAGCCGGCCTCGACGCGTTTGTCACGAAGTTTGCTCCAGACGGCCGCTCTCTTATTTACTCCACATTCCTAGGTGGGCCGGGCCGCGAGCAAGGTCAGGGTATTGCCCTCGATGCCAGCGGCAACGCTTATATAACTGGATTGACAGAATCATCCAACTTTCCTGTAACGCCGGCAGCGTTTCAGAGGATAGGGAGCTTCGATGCGTTCGTTACCAAACTCAACCCCGCCGGGTCGGCGCTTGTTTATTCGACTTATCTGGGCGGGACTTCAGGCACGGACCGAGGATGGGCGATCGATGTAGATAGCGCGGGCAGCGCTTACGTCACCGGCGACACCACTTCCCAAAATTTCCCTACGGTAAGCACAGTTCAGCAGGGATATGGTGGTGGGTTGAGTGATGCCTTTGTGACGAAACTGAACGCTGCGGGTTCCGGTCTGGTGTACTCGACTTTTCTCGGCGGTAGTCTAACCGATGAAGGACGAGGTATCGCTCTGAACGGGAGCGGTGACGCGTTTGTGACCGGCGATACTTCATCTAACAACTTTCCGACGGCGAATCCGTTTCAGGGCGCGAATGGTGGCGGCTTGAATAATCACGATGATGCGTTCGTGGTGAAGATTGGAAACGCGATTCCGCCAACACCAACGCCAACACCAACGCCAACACCAACACCAACGCCAACGCCAACACCAACGCCAACACCAACACCAACACCAACGCCAACACCAACGCCAACACCAACACCAACGCCAACACCAACACCGGGCGCTGCGATTAACGTCGCGCTCGCCGTGAACGGAGGTATCGCCGCCGCGTCAACCACGTTCAGTT
>JANNON010000529.1:0-4131 GCA_031399105.1 Blastocatellia bacterium
CACGACGCGAGCTCGTGCTTGCCTTCCTGTCGGTCCTTGAGCTAGTTCGAACCACAGAAATTAAGTTGTTCCAGCCCGCAACCTTTGGCGAGATCACTGCAAAAGTTGCCAGCTAGCACTTCGTACACGCAGCCTGGTTAAAAGAGACAACTACGATGCAAGAAACCGAAGCAACTGAAGTCGTCGGAGCCGAGGGCGATGCTGAACTCGAGTTTGAGCCGAACGGCGAACCCGACGAGCCGCAGGTAACCGCTGAACCAGAAGAGTCAGAAGGTCCGTTGCATACCTTGCAGGGTCCTGCCGAGCGCAAGGCAGTTATCGAATCGCTAATTTTCGTGGCGGAAGAACCGATCACGGTTAAGATCATCGGCGATGTGCTAAAGGAAGATCGGCAACTTATTGAGGAAGCTGTGAATGAGTTAGCGAAGGAGTTCAACGGACGAAATAGTGGTCTACAACTCCGCGAGGTTGCTGGTGGTTGGCAGTTCGCCACCAGACCTGAGTATCACGAGCACGTGCGCGCATTCCTCAAGTCGCGGCCGAGCGCGAAACTCTCGCTCGCTTCACTTGAGACGCTGGCGGTGATCGCATATCGCCAACCCGTGACCGTGCCTGAGATACTCGAGATTCGCGGCGTGCAATCGCCATCATCAATCAAGACTCTGTTGGATAAACGATTGATTGTTGCGAAAGGTCGCAAGGACACAGTGGGCAGACCGATGATGTACGGAACGTCGAAAGAGTTTTTGATTCAGTTTGGGTTGAAGGATCTTTCGGAATTGCCGAGTATTGAAGACTTTCAAGATCTGGCCGGCGGGGTGGCTTAACTGACGACCTCTTGGGTCGTTTTAGGTTGGCAGTGCGGAGCCTTTGGAGTGCGCTGACTTGTCGGCGCTTTCACCTCGTCACCTGTAGCCGGTCGAAAGTGCATGACACTCCGAGGGGCGCCCACGAAGGGCGCTTCTACAAAACTATGGAACGCTTACAAAAGTTAATTGCGCAAGCCGGCATCGCTTCTCGTCGCCACGCGGAGGAGTTGATCACTGCCGGCCAGGTGACGGTTAACGGCAAGGTCATTACTGAGCTGGGTACGAAAGCAGATCCCGCCAAGGATCACATCAAGGTGAACGGTAAGCTGATCAATCCGACACTAGCTAAACGCGAGAAGATCTACGTGCTTTTGAACAAGCCAAAGGGTTATCTGTCGAGTGTGAGTGATCCAGACAAGAGGCCCTTAGTCACCGAGTTGTTGCCGCCCTCGTTGGGAAAACTCCACCCGGTGGGTCGTCTGGATTTCAACACTGAGGGACTTTTGTTACTGACTAACGATGGTGACTTTACCAATCTCATCACGGCAGCTCGCAACCACGTTCAAAAAGTTTACGAGGTGAAAGTAAAAGGCGTACCTCCCGAAGAAGCCGTACAACGACTCAGACGCGGGATCGTTCTCGACGATGGCATGCGCACCGCGCCGGCCGGCATTAAGAAACTTGAAGAGACGGATTCAAATGCCTGGTTCGAAGTCGTCTTGAAAGAAGGGCGCAATCAGCAGATTCGAAAAATGTTTGACAGCGTCGGTCATTCGGTCGTCAAGCTGCGCCGGTCCCGCATCGGATTTCTGCGAGATGACCGGTTACGACCAAAAGAGTGGCGCTTGCTTGAGCCGGATGAGGTCTCGCGCTTTATGAAGAAAGAGAACCCGCGAGCGCGTGCGAAGACGGCGCGGTCCCGTCAGTAAAAATTCATCATCGACAAAAATTGGCAGACCTCTCTCGCCGACTGAAGTTTGTTTGTCCCTGAGGTAGAATAAGTCACCGTATACCTAGACAGGCACTCTGCCTGTTTGCGAGTTTTTGAGCAGGCAGGGATGCCTTTTGTCACGTCTACGATTGCCGGAGCATGGGATGCATTTTGAATTAACCGAAGAACAGCAGCAGATTCGAATGAGCGTGCGCGAGTTTGCGGAAGCAGAGATCGCGCCGCACGTGATGGAGTGGGACGAGACGCAACACTTCCCGATCGAATTGAAACCAAAGCTCGCCGAACTCGGTTTGATGGGCGTGATCTTTCCGGAAGAGTACGGTGGAGCGGGGATGGGTTACATCGAATACGCGACGATCATCGAGGAGTTGTCGCGCGTCGATGGCTCAGTAGGGATCTCGGTGGCTGCACATAACTCGCTATGCTCGAACCATATCTACTCGCACGGGACGGAAGAGCAGAAACAGAAGTATCTGGTGCCGTTGGCCAGCGGTGAGCATCTCGGCGCCTGGGGATTGACGGAACCGGGCGCAGGGTCGGACGCTTCGGGCACGCGCACGACAGCCGTGCGGACCGAGGGCGGTTGGCTCGTCAACGGTTCGAAGAATTTCATCACCCATGCAATACATGCTGATACTTGTGTTGCAGTTGCCGTTACCGATCGCTCGAAGCGCAGTAAAGGAATTTCAGCTTTCATTTTTGAGAAAGGGATGAAGGGCTTTAGTCCTTCGAAGAAGGAGAACAAGCTCGGCCTGCGTGCTTCGGAAACCGCGAGTGTGGTTTTCGAGGACTGTCTGGTTCCGGACGAAAATCGTCTCGGCGATGAAGGACAGGGATTCGTTAACGCGATGCAGATCCTGGACGGCGGCCGCATCTCAATCGCGGCGCTGGCAATAGGGATTGCGCAGGGCGCTTATGAATCAGCGTTGCGTTACTCGAAAGAGCGACAGCAGTTTGGGCAACCGATTTCAGAGTTTCAGGCGATTCAATTCAAGTTGGCAGACATGGCGACCAACCTGGAGGCGGCGCGATTGCTGATGTACCGGGCGGCTTGGTTGAAAGACAGCGGAAAGAAACTCACCAAAGAATCGTCTATGGCAAAGTTATTTGCGTCCGAGATGAGTGTGAAAGTTTGTGAAGAGGCGATTCAAATTCACGGTGGTTATGGTTATACAAAGGACTATCCGCCCGAGAAGTATTGGCGCGATTCGAAACTCTGCACGATTGGCGAGGGGACGTCTGAGATTCAACGAATCATCATTGCGCGCGAGATCCTGCAGCAGGCGATCTAAAGGAGCCCTTGACTGACTAAGCGATGGAGTCGCCGAACAGTAACGAAGCGCTCGTTGATAGGATCAAGCACGGCGATCCGCGGGCCGTGGCGCGGGCGATATCTCATATCGAAGACGCCTCGGATCGCGCGGGCGAGTTGATGAAGATTATCTTTCCGCTGACCGGCCGCGCGCTGGTGGTAGGGATCACCGGGGCGCCGGGAGCAGGGAAGTCATCGCTGGTCGACAAGTTGGCTTTGCTTTACCGGCAGCAAGGCGAACGCGTGGGCATTGTCGCCGTTGACCCTTCCAGCCCATTTTCCGGCGGAGCGATTCTCGGCGATCGCATCAGGATGCAAGCACTCGGGTTGGATGAGGGTGTGTTCATCCGGTCGATGGCGACGCGAGGGAATCTTGGAGGTCTGGCGCGCGCAACCGTTGATGCGGTGGCGATTTTGGATGCGGCCGGCTATTCCCGAGTGATTGTCGAAACCGTCGGCGTTGGTCAGGATGAAGTCGAGATCGTAAAGGCCGCAGACGTTTCAGTCGTGGTTCTCGTCCCTGGGATGGGTGACGATATTCAGGCGATCAAGGCCGGAATCATGGAGATTGGCGACATTTTCGTCATCAACAAAGCTGACCGCGACGGAGTCTACGCAACCGAGAAAGAGATTGAAGCGCTGCTATCGCTTTCGAGCCGAGCAGATGAATGGGAGCCGCCAATCGTGAAGACGGTTGCGACGGAGAACAAGGGTTTGGAAGATTTGGCTGCGGCTATTGAGAAGTATCGAACGGCGCACCTGGATGTGAAGCTCAGCAGCAGCCGGCGTCACGCTATTGCTCGCTGGCGAATTCTCGAGTTGTTGCGCGAAAAACTGGTAGCGCGAACCCTCGCGTCAGAATCGGCATCTGAGCGCCTTGATCGCCTGGCGGGTGAGGTTGCAACGCGTCAGCGAGATCCCTATTCTGCGGTAGAAGAGATTATGGAAAGTAGTCAGTAGAGTCAGTGGTCCGTTGTCCGTTGAAATGAATGTCTTTGGACTTTGCTCTTTGTTCTTTGTTCTTTGTTATTTTATTTCTTTGCCCAAGTGCACTTTAT
>JANNON010000550.1:0-6134 GCA_031399105.1 Blastocatellia bacterium
CGGGTCCATGAACCTTCTGAAGAAGTCTGTCTTGAACTGTCTATTACTAACTGCAACAATATTTTTCGCGGGCGCTGCTAATTCAATATTTGCTCAAAGCGTGCCTCCTCTGGGTGCGGCTGAGAGCTTTGCCGTCCTGGCAGGCACCGCGGTAACTGCGACCGGCCCGGCAGTCATCTCCGGTAACGTGGGTGTCAGCCCCGGCAGCGCAGTGACTGGATTTCCACCTGCGGTGGTCCAGAACGGTGCTATCTACACAGGCGCAGGGTCTTTAGCCGGCCCAGCTCAGAGCAGCGCGCTGGATGCTTACAACAACCTCAGAGGCCAGGCTTGCCTGCCGGCAAACAACTTAAGCGGGAACATTTTGGGAGAGACACCTGGATTCCTTACGCTCTCGCCAGGCGTTTATTGCTTTGACACGTCGGCACAGTTGAACGCTACGCTAACGCTTAACGACGGCGGCGATCACAATGCGGTCTTCATTTTCCAGATAGGAACCACACTCACTACGGCCAGCAGCTCGCAGGTTGTCATGAGCAGCGGCGGCCGCGGCACGAATGTGTATTGGCAGGTCGGCAGCTCTGCGACTATCGGCACTTCAACTATCTTTCGCGGCAGCATCATTGCAAATACGAGCATTACGCTGACCACCAGCGCGAGCACAACCGGCAGAGTCTTTGCTTTGAACGGCGCCGCGACAATTGATTCGACTGCGGTCCAGGCCCTTCCGACGACCGTTCAGTTCAGTGCCGCGAACTACAACATTGACGAAGGCTGCGCAGTTGCCACGATTACTGTGACGCGAGTCGGAGATACAAACAGTGGTTCAACCGTGGAGTTTGTGACGAGCGATGGCACAGCGATGCAGCGCACCGATTACACCTTGGGAGCGGGAACAGTGGTGTTCGCTGCCGGTGAGACCAGCAGAACGTTTACGCTCGTCGTTTCGAAAGATGCTTACAACAACGAAGGTCCGGAGACGCTTAATCTTACCCTCAGCAATGCCACTGGTGCGGCGGTCGGCAGCCAAAGTACTGCAACGCTAACCATAGTTGACGACGCGGGCGTGTTAGCTAGCTCGCAACCTATTGACGCAGCGGAAACGTTTGTTTGCCAGCACTACCACGATTTCCTATCCAGAGGAGGAGACGCCGGCGGTTCGGCTTATTGGACCGAGAGAATAACTGAGTGCGGCGGTAACCAGGCTTGCATCAACGCCAGACGCATTGAAGTCTCCAACGCCTTCTTCTATGAGCAGGAGTACCAGCACACAGCTTTCTTCGTGTTCCTGATGTACCGCGCTTCGTACGGTGACAACCAACCGCTTCCCAACCCTGACCCGAATGTCGCCGAGGCAAAGAAGCTGCCCGAGTATTTGGCTTTCGCGCGAGACCGAGCCCAGGTGGTGGGTGGCACCGATCTCGCAGCATCCCAGCAGGAGCTGGCGAATGATTTTGTGCAGAGGCCGGAATTCGTGGCGAAGTACCCGGCGAGTTTGGCCACAGGAGCAGCCTTTGTGAATGCCGTATTGACGAACATTCAAAGCGCGAGCGGCGTCGACCTCTCATCGCAGAATGCTATTTTGGTGAATCACTTCGATAACGGAGGACGCGGTCGGGTAATGTTCCACCTGTCGAATGACTACTGGAACGGTTGCGAGCGTTTGCCGGGAAGTCCGCCGGCTCCGTGCGTACCGGCTGGGTTTGGGGCTGCAGTAGACAATCGCCCCTTCATTAATGCGGAGTACAACCGCGCGTTCGTCTTTGCGCAATATACAGGCTATCTCCGACGCAACGCCGAAATCGGCGGCTTTCTATTCTGGCTTGGGCAAGTGAACAACGCGCCCTTGCGTGATACCGCCAGGCAGCAGGCTCTGGTGTGCTCGTTTATTACTTCGAGTGAATACCAACAACGCTTCAGCTCAGTGGTGACACACTCGAATGCCGAATGTAGTCAATGATCGGTGGTTGAATAGCTGAGAGCCTTACGCACAAACCCCAAACGAGTCAGTTTTGGGTTTTGTGGCGTGAGGGATCAAAGGAAGAAGATGACAAGTGACGGGTGACAAGTGACAAGTCATGGGAAGCCGGCGTTTTTCTGACTTGTCACTTGTCACCTGTCACTTGTCACCTCCCCCTGCAACTCGTATCCGTAAGGACAATGGCGACAGCCGTTCTCGCAACAGTAGCCACGCCGTGTAAGAAACTCTGAAGTGAAAACCATGAATCCCTTCTCGAAGTAAAAATCGATTCCCTCTAGAAGTGACGGTTGGGCCTCATCGCCTGACCTTAGCGGTTGCGTTTCTTTTTCTTCTGTCTTCACATTCAAAGCCTAACAGAGAATGCGAACGGGACAAGCCGCGCGTGGAATGATCTCTCACCCGAACACGTATTCCCTGTGATACGCTTGGCGCAATGGCTGAAGAAGAGAGATTAGAACAAGGTCTCTCACTGAGACAGAAGCTCTGGTGGCTGATTCTGGGTCGCCTGGCCGCTGCCCTTGTTCTGCTCGTCGCGGGAACGCTGTGGGTGCGATCAAGCGCCGGACAGCCCTCGTGGAGCAAGACCTTTCCGCTACTCACCATCGTTCTCGGCCTCACAATTGTCTATTCGTTGGCGCAACGGTTCTCGCGACAACTGCTCCTACAAGCTCGACTTCAGTTTGCCATCGATATTGGCCTGGTGACATGGCTGGTGTGGAATTCAGATGTGGTCCATTCGCCTTACACCGCACTTTACATCGTGATCATTGCGGCAGGGAGTTTGTTTCTTGGGCCACGCGACGCGGTGATTATTTCCGTTGGCTGCGCGTTTGCTTTTACCAGTTGCGCGATCGCCGCGCTGCTCGGGCTGGGTAGTCACCCTGCAAGCAGAGCTCTTGAAGACTCACTCTCACAGACTGTGCAAACAGTTGGACTCTTTGACATTGCATTCCTGGTGGTAGGTCTGCTTTCGGCCCAGCTCGCGGGCCGGCAATCAAAATCTGACGTGCAACTGATCGCGGCAACGCAGTCGCTCGCAAATCTTCGCGCACTCCATGAAAGGATTGTCGACTCTATCCGCTCGGGAGTCGTGACAACCGATCTACAAGGTCACATCTATACCTTCAACTCTGCTGCCGAAGAGATCACCGGTTACAACGAAAAGGACGTGCGCGGCCAGGATTCCTCAATCTTCTTCGGAGAGTTGCAGGAACAGACCAGATTGTCTCTGCAAGCTGCGAGTCAAGGTGAAGCCTGCCCTCGCTTCGAAGCCGATTGTCTGACTGCGGAAGGTTTGCGTTTGCGTCTGGGGTTCACTATCTCGCCGCTCTTTTCAGAGCAGGGAGAAACTACCGGAACAGTGATCTCGTTTCAGGATCTCACGCACATCCGGGCACTCGAAGAGACCTCCAGACGTCAGGATCGACTCGCCGCGATTGGGCGCATGGCTGCCTCAATCGCGCACGAGATCCGCAACCCACTCGCGGCCATGCGCGGTTCAATTCAAATGCTCCGGTCGGAGATGGATGAGGAGTCGTCACAAACCGAATTGATGGAGATTATCCTGCGCGAATCCGACCGGCTCAATCGAATCATTGGAGATTTCTTGAACTACGCTCGGCCGCGTTCGATTGTGCACATGCAAGTTGATGTAGGCGAATTACTGCAGGAGACATTCACTCTCCTGCGTCATAGTCCGGAAGTAAACGAGCATCAGGTTATCGAAGATGAAATACCTGCAGTTCCCCTCTTTGCGGATGCCGATGCCGAACAAATGCGTCAAGTGTTTTGGAACCTCGCGCGAAATGCCTTGCAATCAATGCCCGCCGGTGGGACCTTGCGCGCGACCGTCAGAAAGAATTCACATAACCGGGTTCGAATAATTTTCTCAGATACGGGTCGCGGGATGTCGCCGCAACAGGTCGAACATCTCTTTGAACCATTCTCTTCGACTACCGGAGGAACCGGTCTCGGACTTTCGATTGTCTATCAAATCATTCGCGATCATGGTGGTACAATTAACGTTCGCAGTCGTGAAGGAAGTGGCACGACCATATCAATCGAGCTCCCTGACTCAGAGATTACCGAGTCGGCAGACTTGAGCGAAAACGACGAACAACCAAACTAGATTTTGAGCTCTCAGATTTGAGCATGATTGCACTAGCATCCAGCATCTGACACCCGACATCTCTATTCATGTCCAAGCTACTTATCGTCGATGACGAACTCGGAATGCGTCAGTTTCTGACGCACCTCTTGCAGCGCGAGGGTCACGAGGTTCGTGTGGCCGCAAGTGGCAGCGACGCCCTTGCTCAGCTTCGCGCCGAGCCCGTCGAGTTGGTCATCTCTGACATCAGGATGCCGGACATGAACGGCATTGAACTGCTACGCGCCGTGCGTTCGATGCTTCCCTCGATCGAGGTGGTCATGATGACGGCCTTTGCCAATGTCGACACCGCGCGCGAAGCCTTCCTGCTCGGTGCTTACGACTTTGTGCAGAAGCCGTTCGACAACGATCTACTGAAAGAGATCATTGCCCGCGCGCTCGCTAAGGTTTCACTGATTAAAGAGAAAGAAGCGCTCCTGGAAGAGAATAGAGTTCTGATCCAGGGCCAGCGGAGTCGCGGGCAGGTCGGTAACATCATCGGCCATTCCGCGAAGATGCAGGCGCTTTATCAAATGATCGACACCGTGGCCCACGTTCCTTCCACCGTCCTGGTAACCGGCGAATCAGGAACAGGGAAAGAATTAGTCGCACGCGCCATCCACGATCTCAGTCCTCGGGCGGAAAAGCCTTTTGTATCCATCAACTGCGGCGCATTTACCGAGACACTACTCGAATCTGAACTGTTCGGTTATGTGAAAGGTTCCTTCACCGGAGCCACCGCGAACCGAAAGGGGTTGTTCGAGGCGGCCAACAGCGGCACGATCTTTCTCGACGAAATTGGCGAGATGTCTCCCGCTATGCAGGTGAAATTGTTGCGCGTCTTGCAGGAACGCAAGTTGAGACCGGTCGGAGCCACGGAGGAGACCGAGGTTGATGCACGGGTAATTGCCGCTACTAATCGTGATCTCGCCAGGATGGTGAAGGACGGAACCTTCCGCGAAGACCTCTTTTACCGAATCTCGGTAATTCCAATTGAACTGCCGCCACTACGAGAACGCATCGAAGACATTCCCGAACTTTCCGAACACTTCGTCCGCAAGTTTTGCGGGCAGACTGGTCGCGATCTGAAAGTTACCGACGCTGCATTGCGGTTACTGGAGAACTACACCTGGCCGGGAAATGTGCGCGAGTTGGAACACACCATCGAGCGTGCAGTCGCCTTGGAGACTACTGACGCAATTCAACCTGAGCGTCTGCCAGATAGAATTACTAACTTCAATTCAAATCAGATCGCTGATAGTTTTGATTTTCCTGTTGAAGGGATCCACCTCACCGCTCACTTGGACCAACTGGAAAAGACCTACGTTCTCGAGGCCTTACGCCGCACGTCGGGAAGTCAGACCAACGCTGCCGAACTGCTGCGGTTGTCAGTGAGATCGCTGAGGCACTTGCTTGATAAGCACGGCATCCGCGCCCTCACGGCGCACATGCGCGACGAACGACGTGGGCCGGACTCAACTCCTCGCCGCCGGGCCACCGATCCAGCTCCGCGTCGCCGCGACGATGATGAAGCGGAACGCGCGGCCGGCGCCGGTGAGCAGTAACTCTACCGTTACAATCTTCCTCCACCAGATCGCTGCCGTTGACGGAAAGCGTCATTCGGCGGCTGCCACTAATTGTCAGCCAGCCTTTGCAAGAAACCTTACTTCCCCGCAAAAGCTTAAAAGCTCCTTGTTTTTCCTGGGTTTTTGAACCCTTGCGCTCGTGGCACAGGCCTTGTAAATGAGGCGGCGACACATCGCGTTCTGCGCGGCAGATTTCGTGAGGACGACAGCCGGTGGCGCGAACAACGTTAACCACATATCTAAGGAGTGAACCAAGAATGAAAACGAAACGCCAAGATGGCTTCTCACTGATCGAACTTCTCATCGTCGTCGCGATTATCGGCATCATCGCCGCCATCGCCATACCTAATCTTCTCTCTTCACGTCGCGCCGCCAACGAGGGATCAGCTCTCGCCACCATGCGCGTAATCTTCAGCGCGGA
>JANNON010000566.1:0-3121 GCA_031399105.1 Blastocatellia bacterium
GGAGCAGTTTGTTGCGATTATCAATCACTACCGGCGAGCGCTTAAATTTGGCGCCGGTTTCAAACACCGCCGCAACCAGGACGTACTTCTCATTCCAAACTTCAATGTTTACCGCGCCAAACTGGTTTTCAATCCGTAAGCGGCCGTCAACAGGAACATCAATGCGGATTCCCTGCTCTGCCTGATTCTGCGCAAGTGCTATCGAGGCGGTAGCTAGAAGGAGTGTAAGGGCCAGTGCTGGAATGGCAGACATAGTATGGCGCAAGTTCATTGAGACGATTTGGTAGCGACTCGGGAAGAGTGTCGGGAGACTGTGGCTGAAGTTACGACTATCGTTCGATGAGATCAAGGATCGAACCTTCTTCTTTTGGCGGTTCAGGCTTTGGCGCCACTGGCGGCCCATCACCCAAATCGGCAAGTTTCAACAGCAGATTGTTCGCATTGGTCGCATAGGGAAGAGCGCCTTCCTTTGTCAAAACGCCATCGCGAACCATCTGCTCGATGACGCCATCGAAGGTCTGCATCCCATCCTGATCTCCCTGTTCCATGGCATCGATTAACGACTTACCTTCCGCTTCACCCTTCTCGATGTATTCGCGCGTGCGCATCGTTGACTTAAGAATTTCGATTGCGGCCACGCGGCCGGTGCCGTCAGCGCGAGGGATGAGTCGCTGGGAAACTATGTAGCGAAACGACTGCGCGATTCTAGTGCGGATGACTTTCTCTTCATTCTTCGGAAAGACTCCGATGATGCGATCGACTGTTTTCGCGGCGTCAATCGTGTGCAGAGTGGAAAGAACCAGGTGGCCGGTCTCGGCCGCTTCAAGCGCGACTTCGATCGTCTCGCGGTCGCGCATCTCACCAACCAGAATCACCTTAGGAGCCTGCCGAAGTGCTGCACGCAATGCAATGGTAAAGTTTGGAGTGTCAGAGTGCAGTTCCCGCTGATGAATAGTGGAGTTCTTATGCATGTGCAAGAACTCGATCGGATCCTCGATGGTCACAATATGGTAGTACTTCAACTCGTTGATCAGATCTATGATCGCAGCTAGCGTGGAACTCTTACCGCTGCCCGTTGGTCCAGTCACTAACACAATGCCATTCTTAATATCGACGATCTCTTTCAACTGTTCCGGCAAGTTGAAGTCTGCGAATCGTGGCGGATGCATCGGAATCACGCGCATGACGATCGCGTGAGTACCCCGTTGTTTGAAGATGTTCACGCGAAAGCGCGCTTCGCCGGGAGCACTGAATGACAGGTCAGCGGAGCCTGTCTTTTCCAGGCTTTCGACTGCGGCTGGTTGGTTTCCGATGATTAGCTTTGCAATGCCTGCGGTGTGCGCGGGAGTCAGCTTCTCGAGCCCGGGAATGTTTACCGGCTGCAGTTTCCCTGCCAGCTCAATTTGCGGCGGACGTCCGGGTGAAAAGATTAGATCGCTGACCCTATCGGACGCGCTCAGCATTTGCCTGAGGACTACGATGAAGTTCGGCGCTGGTGGCCCAGCCGGGGGAGTAGTTGTTGCTGGAGGTTGTTGACTCATTTATTGGAACTTTTCCACCTTTTCAAGGGTCGAAAACATATGATAACGCGCGGAAAAAGAAAGCGCGATCGCGAACAAACTAAATGATTCGTCCGTACATCGTAGTGAAGGCTCGGCGGGACCAACTTTAACGATTGCGGTCCCAACAATGACAAGAGGGGGGCGCTGAACATGGCAACGTACAGAGATCCTGTTAGGTGCTTCGCACCAATGGAAGTGATCGAACGCCTGCTCGAAATTCGTACTGAAGCGGGTTATTCAACCGCCATCTATCTTCTTTCACCCGATGATTTGGCAGACTACCTCGATGCCTACGGTTTTGATGTCTACGCTTTTTCGGAGGCGGAGTCTGAGTTTCACTTTGGGGATTATCGCGCGCCGCTGGCACCCGGTGGCGATCATGCCCACAGCTCGGCAACTGCACACTGAAAACTGAGATTTCGAATTTGAGATTTAATCTCAGAGTAAAGAGGAGACCGCCATGTGGTCTCCTTTTTTTATTCAGGAAGCGTTGATCTCTTCGGCCCCTTTCAGCGCTTTAATCACAAAAAAAGTTCCGTCATCGGTCATCCCCTGCCCATCAGTCCATTCAATCACATCCTTGTGAACAGCTGCGATCAAGTCACGCGCGCTGAGGTTCGCATTAGCCTTCACTGAAGAAGCAAGCCTGTCCCTGCCAAATTCTTCTCCAGCTGTGCTCATGGCCTCGGTTACGCCATCCGTGTAAAGCACCAGCAATTCCCCCGGTTCGATTGCGAGGTAATATTCGTGATAGCGCGTATCGCTGAACATTCCGAGAGGAACGTTTCCCCTCTCCAGGAATTGAACGCCGCCAGTCGCGTCAAGGAGCAACGCCGGATTGTGACCGGCATTAGCGTAGGCGAGAGTGCGACTTGAAGCATCCAGGATTCCATAGAACGCGGTAACGAACTGGTTCCTCTCGATCGACTCCCACAACAGATAATTCACCTTGGCCATCGAGATGTGCGGCGCATAACCAACGTGCGTGGCAGCTCTCAAGCTGGCGCGGAGAAATGCCATCAACAACGCAGCAGGCACTCCTTTGCCCGACACGTCGGCGATTACTAATCCAATCTGGTCGTCATAAATTCGAACCCAATCGTAATAATCGCCGGAGACTTCCTCGGTGGGAAAGTTGTAGGCGCTGATGTCATAGCCAGGCAGCTCCGGATCACTCGGAGGCAACAGTTCGAGTTGCACCTGCCGAGCGACTTCCAGTTGTCCTTCCAGCCTCTTCTTCTCGATGAGCTGCTCATGCAGCATCACTTTCTCAATTATGATCGCGACCTGCGATGCCAGCAGCAACAACACCTGAAGATCGTCATCTGAATAAGAGTTTAGTTCATCGCTTTCGAGATCAAACACACCGATCACTTCGTCGTTAGAGATGATCGGCGCCACCATCTCCGATTTACATTAACGCGCGGAATGCAACGAAATCCGAGATGGTGGCGCCGATCATCTCTAACGACGAAGTGATCGGTGTGTTTGATCTCGAAAGCGATGAACTAAACTCTTATTCAGATGACGATCTTCAGGTGTTGTTGCTGCTGGCATCG
>JANNON010000597.1:0-4714 GCA_031399105.1 Blastocatellia bacterium
CGCTGACGGTGAACAGAGCCGGTGTGGTCACGGCGGTTCCAGGTGCGTTGATCAGGAGTATGCCAATGATGTTGTTCGCGAAGTGTACGCCGATGGCGAGTTCGGTGGTTCCGTCAATTAACGAGACCACAGTCCACACCAGACCCGGAACGAGGAAGTAGTTGAAAAAGACCGTGAGCCATCCGCCTGTGCTCACCTCCGGGTTTAAGAGGTGCGGCAGGGTGAATACCACAGCCGCCACGAGCGCCAGAAAAATGCGGTTGGTCGAGATCAGGCTCGCGCCCTGCACGATGTACCCGCGAAAGAAAAGCTCCTCAGTGGTGGTCTGGATCGCGATGAAGACCAGTGCCAGTGGCACGAAGAGCGCGAACGTTGCAAGGTCGGAGTTGAAGGAAAAGGTGTCGGGGTAAAGTAAGGTATTGTCCCAGCACGCCTATCAGAAACGCTGGAACGGACCACGCCACAAACCCCTGACCCATGCGACGCCAGCTTATTTTCTTCCGCGCCGTGACCAGCGTCCGGGGGTGGCGGCGATGGATAAGGGTAACGGCGATGAGGACTCCCGCCAGGAAGACCGGAAAACCTACCATAACAAACAGGAACTTCCCGAAAGGACCAAGCACGGAGTAATCCGGCTGACCGCTGAGCGCGAACGCGACGAGTACGCTGGCGCCAGTCCCGACCACCAGCCACGCAAAGAGGATGACCACCAGCCCCAGAACATACCGCCACCCCCGATATTTACCCCACCGAGCAGCCTCCACGTAGGTAGCTTTTTTCGCTTCTGCCGTGATTCGCTGCGTTCTTTCAGTGTTTTGCATCTCCATCTCCGTTTCCTTCATGGGTAAGTTATGTAGTGCTTGGATCTGGTAACTGATCACAGTTGCTGATAGTTTCAGGATTTAACAGTGACTTTGATGGATCTGGACACCAGATCTGGCATCGTTGGACATGCGCTTGCCCCTAGTCAAACCACGATCCGAGTGTCGGCGATGGGTCAGCCCATACCGGCGAGCACCATCACCGGAACCGTGGGCAGGTTGAAGACAACGTGAACGACGACGGCGGGCCAGACCGATCCGCTGCGGCGCAGCAGTTCGGCACCGACGAGCCCCATCACCAGGGCCGCAGGGAAGACGATATTGATGCCGTGCATGAAAGCGAAGATTAGGGCGCTGCTCACAACCCCGAAAAACGCGCCGTGGCGAAGCAGCAGGTTGGCGATGACGCCCCGGAAGAGCAGCTCCTCGCCCAAGGGCGTGAGGAGACTGAGGAACAGCGTCGCCAGGATCAGAGACAGCACCCCGCCACTGCCACCCTCGGCGTATACGGTCTGAGGGGTGGAGCTGTCCCCGGTGATGGCAATGTAGGCCAGCACCGCCAACCCCTTGATCATGAAGGCAACGAGCCCGGCTCCGACCCCGATCAGCAGCCACCGCCGAGAGACCGGGCGAACGCCGAAGGGGCCGAGGGAGCGGATGCGGAGCAGCACAGCGGCGGCAAACCCGGCGATGCCAGCGATGCCAGACAGCGCGGTGAAGACCAAACCATAGACTACAGGATCGAGGCTGAGCCGCGAGAGCTGCGAGCCGACTCCGTACCCGACTACGATAAAAACAATCAGGCCAACAATGCCCTCGGGTAAGCCCGGACGGGGAACATTGTTAGATCGAGATGAAGACGCGACGGGGGTCTTGACCGACTCCTGCGAGGAGTTAGAAGACACTTCAGACATGGCAATTAACTTCTAAATTTTCTTTGTCTTAGTCAACTTGAGTGTAGTAAGTTCCAGCACTCAACTTCTTCCAAATTCTTACGATGTTTTATCAGATTCTTAGGATGTTAGCGAATCTGCTTTGGGGTCATGCCAGTGAGGTGCTTAAATTGTTGTGTTAGATGGCTTTGGCTAGAGAAGCCGACCTGTAGAGCAATGTCTGCGATCGCCAAATTTGTTTTCGACAGCATCAATTTTGCCTGTGCCACGCGCTGTTGAATTACGTACTGATGGGGCGAAATCCCCATTGTTTGCTTAAACAAACTCGCAAAGTAGGTCGGGCTGATATTCACAACACTTGCTAGTTCAGCTAAGGATAAATCTCGATTCAGGTAAGTGTGAATGTAATCGATCACCTGCTGCAACTGGGTACGAGTGAAGCTGCTGTTTTGTGATGCAATCGGTTGCGCTAGGGTCGAATAGTGTCGTAGCAAATGAATCACCAGGACTTGAGTGAGTGATTCGATATACAATTTCCCCATCATCCCACCCGATCGCAACTCAGCGAACATCAGCATTCCAATCCGATGAAGTTGCAAATCTTGCTGACCGAAACAAGGCACGAGGTCAAACCGTTTTGAACCCATGTCAGAGGCTTCAGCAACCTGTTGAATCAATTCCGGCTTTAAGCAAATGTGCAGGGGGGCACAAATGACGTCACTCATATCTGGAGCTTGACACCAATAGCTCGGTTGTCCAGCCGGAACCAAGAAGCTGTCCCCTTTATGAAGGACTGATTCATGCAGGCGATCGTCCCGTTTCTGAACTAAAGGGGCAGGATCTCCTGTATGAAAGTAGAGCCAGTGATCGGATAGAGCAGGGAGTTCCATTTCAAAAGCTGAAGCAGGACTTTGGCACTGCTCAATCAAAACGCCATTCCAGTTCATGTGCCGACTGGAGAGCATCAGCGTTTTATTCCATTGTTGGCTGAGTTCGAGCGAGTTGAGCAGGTTGCTGGTCATAGAGCTTGCTCTCACCGATTGCTTGCAGTTGTAGAATAATCCTCTTTTGTCTGTTTCGTAGGAGGAAACCTAGATGACTCAGTTGCGTTGCTGAAGTACCTATGAATTGGTTGGAGAACCACAAGCGAATAGGGGCTCCATTTTTCCTAATCCCAGAGCGGCACAGGAGGAATAATCATGTTCTAGCTTTTTTCGTTATCGACAACTTGGAGGAATATCGTTAAAATCGGCGCTAAATCCTTGAGGTAGGGATTTTGATGCGTAAGTTGAACCGTAACCCAACATGGTGTTGGGCGTACCGTTGTACAAACCGGACTTCACCCTACCAGCACTCGGCTGTTTAGAACATCGTGTTATCGTTAGCCGACGCTTCTGGGATGGTCTGAAGCACGTCCCAATGCTCGACTGTCTTGCCTTTATCATCCAGGCGGAAGATGTCGATGCCTGCCCAGTCGTTGTCGCCTGGCCATTGCTGGTAGCAGTGCAAGACTACATAGTTGCCTTCAGCGAAGACGCGCTTAAACTGGACGCACTTGCCCGGATAGTCTTTCGCCATCCTCTCGAAATATTCGATGAAAGCCTGCTTCCCGTCGGCCACCGCTGGGTCGTGCTGGATGTACACGTCGCCGACATATTTCTCGATGGCTTCTGCGGGCTGACACTGATTGAACATCAGGTCATAAAATGCTGTGACCGTCTGTTTGTTCTGCTCAAGTTTATCCGTCATTCGTTCTACACCTCACATTACCCGAAACGCCCAACGGCTCAAATCAGCGGAGACAAAGAAACTCGATCGCAGTGCTAGCGGCTTGAAGCCGTCTGCTGCATTGTTAGCTGGATATGAACACAGCACCCATTTAGATTTGTGTGAGGCCACCATCGACGAATAGCTCAATGCCGCTGACATAGCTGCTGTCATCTGAAGCGAGAAAGACAACGGACTTGGCGATCTCATCGGGCGTGCCGGCTCGTCCCAATGGGATGTTGTTGTTAGCTTGGCTCGCCACAAATTCCTTCAGTTGCGCTTCACTGAGTCCCAGGAGACTGTAACCGGGAGTCGGAATGAGACCAGGGCTGACCACATTCACTCGAATCTGGCGGTCTTTGAGGTCAACTGTCCAAGTGCGGGCAAACGGGCAGCTTCGCTGTGCTAAAGGTAACGCACGGCGGCTTTGGTAGCGCTATACACGCTGAAGGCTGGGACACCCTTGATGGAAGTCGTTGAGGCATTCAGGACAATGGAAGCGCCCTCTGGCATCAGTGGCAGTGCCTTCTGCACAGTGAACAGTAGACCCTTGACATTGGTGTTGAAGGTTTTGTCAAAGTGTTCTTCGGTGATTGCTCCGAGCGGGACGAATTCGCCACCGCCAGCATTCGCAAAGATGACATCCAAGTGACCTTGCTCTTGCTCGATCGTGGCGTAAAGTCGATCGAGGTCTGCCAGATTTGAGACATCACTCTGAATGCCAGTCACGTTCTTACCAATCTCGGTTACAGCAGCATCAAGTTCAGTCTGACGACGACCCGTGATAAAGACATAGGCACCTTCAGCGACAAATCGCTTGGCAGTAGCAAGCCCGATGCCGCTAGAGCCGCCAGTGACGAGGGCGACTTTGCCTGAGAGTTTTTGTGACATAGTGTTTTCCTGGGTATGTGATTATTACTAATGCGATCTCCAAATCGGCAATTTACTTACCAATAAGCCCGCGAATCGTTTCGCCCTGATGACAAATGCCGAACGGACAGACATTCATTGGCTGGCCCGGCACCGACCAGCTCACGATTCGCGGGCACGGTTCGCGCCGGGCTGGTCGAGTGCAGTGTCGGGTTATCCCGTCGCCCGCTCCGCCCGATGAATTCAGCCTGGAATACGGGCGATGACCTTGATCTCGAAGTCGAACCCCGCGAGCCAGTTGACGCCGATCGCCGTCCAATTCGGATAAGGCGCTTCCGGGAAGACTTCGCTTTTAACGGTCAT
>JANNON010000609.1:0-8552 GCA_031399105.1 Blastocatellia bacterium
TTCCATCTGGTCCTTGTAGGTGGGTACGCGCTCCAGCCATGAAATTGGCGTCACCATCGACAGGATCAGGTGAAGTTCAGCGTGTTCCGGAACACGAGACTGGACGAATATGGTGCATGCACTCGGATTGAGACCCGCCGCGAGCCAGTCGATGATCACTTCGCTCGAGTTCGACTTGATGTCCGCGGTGTTCTCATAGCCTGTCGTCAACGCGTGCCAATCGGCGACGAAGAAATAGCATTCGTATTGGTACTGGAGTTCGACCCAGTTCTTGAGCGCACCGTGAAAATTGCCGAGGTGCAATTGTCCGGTCGGCCGCATGCCCGATACGACGCGTCGATTCTGGCCTGGCTGTGATGACATTGCCCGTGACTACCTGAATTGCAGGCCGAACAGGTCGACCAGCAGCGCAACCAGGAAATTGATCGGGCCACTGACCAGCGGCCAGAGCACACGGGTTGCGACCAGGGCGAGCACGATAAAGAGGCCGTACGGCGCTACTCGCTCGAGAAAATTGCTGACCGGGCCACGCGGCAGCAGGTTCGTCAACACTTGGCCGCCGTCCAACGGCGGAATGGGCAGCATGTTGAAGACTGCCAGCGACACATTGACGATGATACCCAGCCTCGCCATGTGCTCCAGCCACTGTCCCGACGTTCCCAGATCCTGCGTCTGGCTGAGCATCATGATGAAGGCCCACAAGATTGCCATCGCGAGGTTGGCGCCAGGTCCGGCGGCGGAGACCCAGACCATGTTGTTGCGCGGGCTGCGCATGTATCGCGGATTAACCGGGACCGGCTTGGCCCACCCGAACAGAAACCCGCCAAGCCACAACATGATCACCGGCACCAGCACCGTTCCGATGGGATCGACGTGTCGAATCGGATTGAGGCTCAGCCGGCCCTGGGATTCTGCGGTCCGGTCTCCGAAATGCCTGGCCACCCATCCATGTGCGACTTCATGGACGGTGATCGCAAACACGACGGGAATCGCAGCAATTGAAATTGTCGTGAGAAATGAGGCCAGATCCATGAATCGTCCAGGAGGCGCGCGGGCTTGTTGCCTGCGAATTACCGCCGATTATACGGCGCAGAGTCCTGCAGTGCCGGTCATTGAAAGGGCTTTGGATCGCCTTTCCCGGCGCGCAGCAACTTCGGCGATTCCCCCGACAGATCAACGATGGTGCTGGGCTCAAGGCCGCAGTTACCCGCATCCAGGATGACGTCGACCGCATGACCGATTCGCTCTTCGATCTCGCGCCCGTCGGTCATCGGCACCTCATCCCCTGGCAATTGCAAAGTTGTACTGAGGAGCGGCTCCGGGTATTCGCTGAGAAGCGCCTGTACCACCGCGTGATCAGGGACTCGTATGCCGACAGTCTTCCGTCGAGCGTCCAGCAATCGCCGGGGCACGTGACGCGTAGCCTGCAGTACGAATGCGTACGGTCCCGGAGTGAAACTTTTCAGGAGCCGGTACTGCCAGTTCTCGACCCGGGCGAACCTGGCGATCTCCGACAGATCGCGGCAGACGACGGTGAAGAAATGGCCTTTCCGCGTCTGCCTCAGGCGCTGTATCCGCTCGACCGCGTCCTTCGCGCCGAGCGCACAGCCAAGCGCGTAGCAGGAATCCGTCGGATAGACGAGCACGCCTCCGTCCCGCAGGCACTCTGCAGCCACGCGGAGAAACCGCGCCTGGGGCGTTGTCGCGTGCAACTCGAAGCGCTGCGCCATGGTCCATTATGAACCGGGCGCAAGTATGGTCCTCTTCCGCTATTATTGGCGCCCCTCGGAACGGTCCCACCATGCAGCTATTGTTCGATTTCCTGCCGGTTATCGCGTTTTTCGTCGCCTACCAGTTCGCCGATATCTACGTCGCAACCGTCGTAATCATCGTTGCCACCTTGATCCAGGTGTCGGTTCACTGGCTGCGTACGCGCCGGATCAATCCGATGCACGTGGTCTCCGCGGGGCTCGTCCTCGTCTTCGGCGGATTGACACTCTGGATCCAGGACACCGCGTTCATCATGTGGAAGCCAACGGTCCTGAACTGGCTGTTTGCAGCGGCGTTTCTCGTGAGCCTCTGGCGGCGCTTTGGCGACCGGCCGCTCATTCAACGCTTGATGAGCGCTACTGATGCGGAGTTCGATCTAAGCCCGGGTCTGTGGCGCCAACTCAACTGGATGTGGATCGGCTTCTTTGTCTTCATGGGCGCCGCCAACCTGGCGGCCTTCAAGTACCTGGACGAGGCAACCTGGGTCAAGTTCAAGGTATTCGGACTCCTCGGACTCACCGCCGTATTCATCGTTGCCCAGGGCTTCTGGATTGCGTCGCGGGCACCCCGCAATGACAAGCCCGCGGGCTGAACGGATCCACGAGATGCTCAAGTCCGCCTTTGCCGAGGCGCGCGTATCAGTGCAGGATGACAGTGCGCGCCATGCTGGCCACGCGGGCGCGCGCGACGGGGCCGGGCACTTTATCGTGAGAATCGAGTCCCAGTCCTTCAGCGGCCGAAGTCGCCTCGAGCGACACCGCATGGTTTACCAGGCCCTCGACGCGATGCTTCCGCGCGAGATCCATGCCCTGAACATTGAAGCGATTTCACCTGACGACGACACACCATCGAGGAACAAATGAGATACACGCAGTTACTGGCAGCCTCCACACTCGGCCTGTTGCTCGCCGCGGGCTGTACCAAGGCCGAAACGCCCGTCGATTCGGCCGCAAAGCCAGTCGCCGTAGTCAACGGATCGCCGATTTCCCGCGATGTCTGGACGCTTTACGTGAAGACGCGCCATGGCGGTAAATCGCCCGGGGACCTCACCGCGGAAGAGCAGAAGGACGCGCTCGACGAACTGATCGGCATGTATGCCGGAGCACAGGAAGCCGAAAAGAAGAAGCTCGGCGAAGGCGAACCGAACGCCCGCCTCGAACTCGTCGGGAAAAGCGCGCTCGCCGAACTTCTGTTCAAGAAATACGTGGAGGGAGCGGAGCCTACCGAAGCGGAGCTCAAGGCCGAGTACGACACTCGCATCGCCGAAGCCCCGAAAGAGGAGTTTCACGCACGGCATATCCTCGTCGACGATGAGGCTCTGGCGAAGAGCCTGATCGCACAACTCGACAAGGGTGCGAGCTTCGAGAAGCTGGCGACGGACAACTCCAAGGACGGCTCCTCGACCGAAGGCGGCGACCTCGGCTGGTTCAGCCCCGCACAGATGGTCAAGCCTTTTTCAGATGCCGTTAAGCTGCTCGAAGTCGGCAAGTACACGGCAGCTCCGGTCAAGTCCGAATTCGGCTGGCACGTGATCAAGCTCGAGGAAAAGCGCGCGACCACGCCGCCGCCCTTCGAATCCGTCAAGGCGCAGCTCGGGCCGATGGTCAATCAGAAAAAGTTCGAGGCGCACCTCAAGGAGTTGGTCAAGAACGCGAAAGTCGAACGCTCGCTCTGATTGCTAGCGCGCGAGACTGAAATCCCGCGAATAGGTGCGATTCATCGGGTTGATGGCTGGTGCAGCAATGCGAGGCTGCACCAGCCTTCTCGTGACGTAAAAGTACACCGGCAGCAATGGATAATCGTTCAGCATCAATGATTCTGCCCGCTGCAGTGTCTGGCGCCTGCGCGCCGGGTCAACCTCATTCGCGGCTGACTCGAGCAAGGCCGCATATTCCTTATTGAGCCATCGGCCGAAGTTCTGCGGACTGTCGCGGCTCATCGTATCGAGGAATGTGGACGCATCGTTGTAGTCCGCGGTCCAACCCACCCGCACGACATCCCACTGCGCTGGATCCGCACGCGCGGCCAGGTAGGCCTTGAACTCCATCTGCATCAACTCGATTTCGATGCCGAGCGCTTCCTTCCACATCGCAGCGATTGCGATGCAGACCTTCTGAACGAGCTCGTTCTCGTTGTAGAGAAGTCGGAGCCGCAACGGGCGCGTGGCGGAGTATCCGGCCTGTGAGTAGAGGGTGCGGGCGCGCTCCAGCCGAGCTTGCCTTGTATTCTGCCTCCAAGCGTAATGGGCCGGCGTGTAATTCCAGGCGTCATCCGGCACGAGTGCGTAAGCGGGAATCTGCCCCGCGCGCGTAACGGATTCCGTGATTGCGTCGCGGTCAATCGCGAGCGACAAGGCTTCGCGCAGCTCCCGCTTCTCCCGTAGCGGTCCCCGGTCGGTATTGAAAGTGAAATAAAAAGTCGCCAGCGTTGCCCGATGCTGCAAGCCGGAGTTCGGCGTTGCCAGTAATTCCTGGTATCGCTGTTCCGGAACCGTGTTCGTCACGTCCAGTTCGCCGGCGCGGAATCGTGTGAATTCCGCATTCTCATCAGCGATGAATTCATAGCGGACAGCGTCGAATGCGACAGCAGCCGCGCCCCAGTACACTGGATTGCGCGAGAGAAGAATGCTGGCCCCCGGAGAAAACCCTTCAAGCACGTAGGGGCCGTTCGAGATCGTCATACCGGGACTCGAGAAACCGCCCGATGCCGTGAGAGAGGAAGGATGCACAGGTGAGGCGACCGTATTCGTCAGGATGTCCGGGAAATACGGCACCGGATGGGAGAGTCGTATCTCCAGCGAATGCTCATCCAGAGCCCGGACACCCAGTCGATCCAGGGGCAGTTTGCCCTGCAGGACTTCGGGCGCGTTCTCTATTGCTCGCAACAAGTCCGCAGCGCCTGACAACGTTGCCGGATCAAGCGCCCGCCTGAATCCCTCGACAAAATTCGATGCCACCACGGGGTCGCCATTCGACCAGCGAGCGTCTCGGCGGAGGAGAAACACGTAGCGCTTGCCCTCGTCTTCCACTCGCCAGGAAGTCGCCGATGCCGGAATGACCTCGC
Organism: Blastocatellia bacterium; assembly: GCA_031399105.1. Taxonomy (GTDB): domain Bacteria; phylum Acidobacteriota; class Blastocatellia; order Pyrinomonadales; family Pyrinomonadaceae; genus PSRF01. The sequence goes on from JANNON010000609.1 coordinate 4,834, forward strand.
CTGCCGGCGTGCTCGCTGTCAGACCTTCATAGAGGTCACGCAGTACATCGTAGGAAAAAGCATCTTCCGCGCGATGCGGGTCGAGTGAGCCAGGCTGGCCACCCAAGCCACGTGTCAGTACCTGCGTTTCGGCTCCAGCCGGATCCCGGGCGCCGTCGCCGCTACCGCAAGAACTTAGAGCGAGCGATAGCAGGAGCGTGAGTGAGACGCCAAGTTTCGGCCGTGCCGGATGCGAGGCGTATCTCTTCGATCGCATCAGAAAAGCCCCGCACTCGGACGGATTCGTGCGAGCAAGCTTACGCTAACGAATAAACGGCGACTGCGGAGTGGACCGCATGAAAATTGGGGGAAGCAAATTGTGACCCGTGCGGCGGGGGCGCATGCCGCTCAAGTCGACCTCGCGAGAACGGTCAGTCGGCGGAGCGGCCGGTGCCAACCGACGCGTCAGCACGGCCCGTACCTACTGAAGCGTCCGGACGACCCGTGCCTACGGATGCGTCAGGGCGACCCGTTCTAACAGAGGCATTGGAGCGACCCGTGCCGACTGAAGCGTCAATTCTAAATGGACGCTGGATCAACCCGACATTCTCGATAAGCACGCGGCCCGTGATTGCAGGTTGAATACCAGTGATTGCTGCAACCGAGCCCCTTCCGATTTTCGAAACGTCTGACTGCCCAACGACCGCTGAAGCATCCAATTTGATTGAGCCAATCGAAATTACACCTAATCTGCGGTCAAACTTGTCAATCGAACCGCGCAAATACACTTTCGATGCGCCCTGGACATACTGGCCATCCAAAACTATCGCTGCATCAACAAGGTATTTCGAGCCATCAAGCTCACCAAACAGCGCTACAGCCCGCCCGACTTCTGCTTGCTCGACAAATCGGAAATTCGCCTTTCCGCTGGTCAATACAAAATTCTGACCGAGAACTGAAATTGCAAAGTGCGACGCGGAGATTCGATCAAGACGTCCAACTGCGAGCAAGCGGCCATTTGCGGCGCGATCGATCGCGCGTATTTCAGAAACCTTAGTCACGGCGGTCGCATTAAGTGTCGATGATCGCGCGCCGAACGCACTGTCACCACCGATCAAGATAATCGAGGCGCTAAGCGCAAGCGCAACCCGCTTCACGTGCCGATCAATTTTCATCGAAATGTGCTCCGCTCAATCGCAGCTTTAATAGTTCAAACGCGCCCAAGCTCAATTTCCAATCAGTCATCCAATTCATCGTCAGCGAATTCTTGGAGGTCCCCAAACGATTCAACTAGCGGTGTCTTGTCCTCGGTCGCCTCTTGATAGAAGTAAATACCTACACCAACTTGCACCGTTTCTTCGCCTCGATTGCGAGCTGGCCGCGGGTATGTAGCAGACTTCTGGTCGATCTCCTGAATTACGCTTTCTAAGTATTCACGAATCTCTTGCTGATAAATCTCAACGTCAACAAGTCTCAAACCGTCATCCGGGTAGACCATGCGATCGAATCGTTTCTCTAACCCCTTTCCTCTTCCAACGTTGTAGTCGACCGTCTCGATGTACCTGCGAACTGCTTGGGAAAATATCTGCACCATCTCTGCTGTCATATCGGTAGGGATGTATGTGCGTTTTTGGACGCGCAAATACTGACCTCCTTCCAACACTCGAGCAGCTCCGACTCGAATCAACTCCCCTATCAAAATCTCGTGCGGCACATCAGTACTAAATCGACGAACCAAGTCTTCAAACGTTGGAACCACATCGGTTCCATCAATCCTTAAATCGCGCGGATATCCGTAAGGCGCCAAGTACTGTGCATCTGTATGCCAAGCTTCCAAGACACTCGCCGCAAGACCTGCATTACTCCAAACGCCCCACTTGGTCTTGCCTTCACTGCGAACAATCTTTGCAACTTCACGTCGCGTAAGACCTGTCGCAATTGCAACGCGCGACAAAGTCATCTTGCGACCAGGGAGAGTCATCTCCCTCGCACATACATTCACGTAGACGTCTTTTAGAACCCCCCCGAATTCCTGATACGTAATTCCACTTCTCAGCAGAATCCTGATGAGCGGCGTCATCAGCGATCTAAAGGCTGCTAGAAGATCTCGTTTAACATCATATGTATCTGACATGACTTAATCTAGCTGGATTGGACGATAAGTGGCCACCCGCTTGCGTCACTATTGACGCCGGGTATCCATAAAACCGTTAAGACTCAATTGCTTATGGTCGGGGCGTTCGTTTTATTTCGAGATGATTTCGAGCTTTCCAACGTAAGCCGTTCTATATTCTACTCATTTATGTGCTTATGTTCTCTCGAATGAAAAGATAGGCGCCAGCACCTACCAACAGGCTGTCACTTTCAAACTCGGACGTTACCGCTCTCCGGGCTAACCACTCGTCAATCACGTCGACAAAATCCTGGCCGCGCGAATTCACCAACTGCTGAAGAATTGGCACCAAATCTCTAGGTACTGATGCATAGCAAGCGCGCTCGAACCGACCTTTTGCACGCGATGGCTTGTCAAAAACATTGAACTCGACTGATCCCAGGAACCCACAGATGTGTTCCAAAACGCACTCGCTAGAGATGCTCGCCCTTTCCTGGCCTGAGCACGCCAGAACGGAATCACTTATGAGCTCGATCTTCTTGTTATCTGTGAATCGAACCACTCCGAGTTCTTCCATCGTCGCCAGCAAGCCGCTTATGTCCGCACCCGGCGCAGCGATACCAACTAGCTCTACAAAAGAGGGAGGCGCGCTATCGATCGAAAGTTGCTCTGGTAAACCTTCAGAATTTAGGAAGCGATGGTCGCGGCGCCATTTGAGTACGACGTCGCTACACATAAATGCTTGTCGCGCAGTTACTCGACTGGGTTGGGGTTCGGCCAGTTGCGCAATTTCGTCGACAGCTTCTTTAGACATTTCCCGCAATTGCTTCTCAGTCAACCCACAGCCCCTAAGGATACGAAATACTCGTCTTAGCAATATGCGAGCACTTTGGGCGATTCGGCTCTCATCTCGCGCAGACGCCTCTAACTGCGCATTAGCGCCATCGGTTGGCCTTTGTATTTCTGTTGTCATGAACTTCTCTCTGCTTCTTTTCTTGGCCACTCTCAATACTGCAAAGAACCCTAATATTAGGTAATAGATTGCAGCACTAGAATTGAATCGATACCAAAACCTTGAGACCACCTGACTTTGAATCTTAGAAGCGCACTGCTCAATGCCTGCCTCCGCCTCCTCCGCCCTCTCGCGCGGATAATGCTGCGCCACGGACTGTCAACCTACGACTTCACACGCATTGCCAATATTGCCTTTGTCAGAGCCGCTCGCGATATCCTACGTGAGCAGGGGAAACCGTTGAGTTTCTCGCGCGTTTCAGCAATTACTGGCCTACACCGCCATGTCGTCAGCAATATTGTTAACTCTGCCGACCTCGGCTCCCCTGAAGGGACCGTAGACAAGGACTACCGTCGCAATCGTTTGGCGCGGGTTTTGAGCGGCTGGTACGAGAGTCCAGGATTCACGGACGGTGATGGCCGCCCGCTGTCGCTGTCAGTGGACGGACCCGAGCCTTCCTTCGCTGCCCTGGTGCGGGCATTCAGCGGTGATATCTATCCGAGAATCATCCTTGACGAGTTGCTTGAGGCGGGAGCCGCCAGGCTGCTCAAGGATGGCCACGTTCGCGCCGTGACCCGCCGCTACACGACCGGCGGCGCCGCACCCGCCGCCATA
>JANNON010000619.1:0-9350 GCA_031399105.1 Blastocatellia bacterium
GAACTGGACGCCGCCTCCGAGGTGACTCTGATCAACACAGTTCCATCGGCGATGGCGGAGTTGGTGCGAATGGGGGCGGTGCCGCAGTGGGTGCGGGTAGTAAACCTTGCCGGTGAGGCGTTGAGCGGGGAGTTGGTGGCGGAAATCTATGCGACCACTCAGGTGGAGAGAGTCTACAACCTGTACGGGCCGTCGGAAGACACGACTTACTCGACCTTCACACTTGTGAGAAGCGGTGAGCGCGTAACCATTGGGCGGCCCGTAGCGAACACGCGTGCCTACGTGTTGGACCGGCAGTACCAGTCAGTGCCCATTGGAGTAGTGGGAGAACTCTACCTTGGAGGAGCGGGACTGGCGCGCGGGTACTGGCAACGACCGGAAATGACAGCGGAGAAGTTCATCCCCGACAGTTTCAGCCAGGAAGGCGGAGCGAGGCTCTACCGGACGGGAGACGAGGCGAGGTATTTGCCAAATGGGGAGTTGGAATTTCTGGGCCGCGCAGACCATCAGGTGAAGCTCCGGGGGTTCCGGATCGAATTGGGAGAAATCGAGAGTGTATTGCGCCGGCATGAGCAGGTGAGAGAAGCAATCGTACTGGCGCGAGAACAAGCGGGTGAAGAGAAACGATTAGTTGCCTATCTCGTGACGGGCGACGAAGTGAAAGTGAGCGATCTGCGGAGATGGTTACAGGAGCGGCTGCCAGGGTACATGACCCCGGCTGCGTTTGTGCTGATGGAGGAGCTGCCGTTGACTCCCAACGGCAAGATAGATCGCAAGGCCCTGCCCGCGCCCGACTTCAATGTCGTAGGAGAAGAGCTTTTAACCGCACCACGTACCCAGATCGAGGAAGTTTTGTTGGGCATTTGGGCCAGTGTGCTCAGGGTCGAGCAAGTGGGTATTTACGACAACTTTTTCGAGCTGGGTGGTCATTCGCTAATGGCGACGAGATTAATCTCGCGGGTGCGCAATGAACTTCACGTCGAAGTGCCTCTGAGTAAATTGTTCGAGACGCCGACTGTGGCAGGTCTGGCCGAAAGCGTGGCAGAGCTGATGAAAGGCGGGCAAGGGGTGATGTACACGCCTATTGATCCCGCACCGCGAGATGAACCTTTGCCGCTCTCATTTGCCCAACAGCGACTTTGGTTCCTGGATCAGATGGAGCCGGGCAGTTTTTTTTACAACATCTCAGTCGTTGTCCGTCTTAGCGGCAAACTAAACGTGCAGGCATTGGAGCGTAGCTTCGGGGAGATTGTGAATCGCCACGAAGCTCTGCGGACACGGTTTGAAATTGTCGACGGCCAGCCAGCGCAAATCATTACCCCGGCACTTTCCTGGAGCCTTCCACTAGTTGATTTGCAAGCGCTGACGGAAGAAGAGCGCGAACGAGATGTCGCGCGGCGCGCAGCTGAAGAGGCACAAACACCATTCGACCTGTCAATCGGCGGGTTGTTGCGAACGACCCTGCTGCAATTGGGCAACGAGGAGCACGCACTGCTGCTGACGATGCACCATATCGTTAGCGACGCGTGGTCGGTTGGAATTTTTGCCGGTGAACTGACATTGCTTTACCAATCATTCGACGACGAGCAAACGTCGCCGCTGCCGGCGTAGGCCGTCCAATACGCGTACTATGCGCGCTGGCAACAGGATTGGCTTCAGGGCGACGTTCTGGCAACGCAAATGGCTTACTGGCAGCAAAACCTCGTGGGCGCGCCCGCACTACTTAATTTACCAACTGACCGTCCGCGTCCAGCAGTGCAGAGATTTCAGGGTGAGCGACAGACGCTCGTTTTGCCGCAGGCTTTGACCGAGTCGCTGAAGACTTTCAGCCGTCAGCAAGGGGCGACGCTCTTCATGACGCTGCTGGCCGCATTCAAAACTTTGCTGTTCCGTTACACGGGGCAGATGGACATTGTCGTCGGTACCCCCATCGCCGGGCGCAATCGCGCCGACATCGAAAGTCTCATCGGTTTCTTCGTCAACACGCAGGCGATTCGCACGAGGTTGTCTGCTGAGATGAGCTTCGAGGAGTTGCTGGCCCAAGTGCGTGCCGCGGTGCTGGAAGCTCACGCGCGGCAAGATTTGCCTTTTGAAAAACTGGTTGAAGAGTTGCAACCGGAACGGAGCCTCAGCCACACGCCGGTCTTTCAGGTGATGTTCGCGCTGCAAAATGTTCCGATGCCGCCGCTCGAGTTACGTGGACTGACCGTGACTTTGCTGGAGGCCAACATCAAGACGTCAAAATTCGATTTCTCGTTGTCGTTGGAAGAAAAGGCGGACGGTCTTGTCGGAGCGTTGGAATACAACACAGACCTCTTTGACGCGGCGACGATGACGCACCTACTCGGTCACTACCAACGGCTGCTCGAAGATGTAGTGAGAACCGCGGAAATGAAACTTGGTGATTTGCAATTGCTGACGGAGTCCGAGCGTCACCAGTTGCTCGTCGAGTGGAATGACACAGGGATGCAGCCCTCATCTTCGGTGTGTGTCCAGCAACAGTTTGAGCGCCAGGCTGAAGCAAACGCAGACGCGCCCGCGGTGCTGTGCGAAGAGAAGGTGCTGAGCTACGGAGAGTTGAACCGGCGTGCGAACGCGGTGGCACACCGCCTCAGCCGACTCGGCGTCCAGGCAGAAAGTATCGTCGGCATCTGTATCGAACGTTCTCTCGATATGCTGGTCGGCGTGCTGGGCATTCTCAAGGCGGGCGCGGCATACCTGCCTCTCGACCCACATTACCCGCGAGAGCGCCTGAGCTTCATGTTGCAGGATTGTGGCGCGTCCGTAATCCTCACGCAGAGGACACTTCTGGAAAGACTACCTGTCCACTACCTGGCCTCCACAATCTGTCTGGATGACGATGATGAGGCAACTTATGAGGACACCCAAAACCCGACGCACAAGATAGATCCCAATAACCTTGCATACGTAATCTATACGTCAGGTTCGACCGGACGACCCAAAGGCGTTGGGGTCTCGCACGCCGCGCTCCTGAACCTCGTTTACTGGCATCTTGCCGCCTTTAAGATCTCTGCTTCTGACCGCGCGACGCTGCTGGCAGGCATCGGCTTCGATGCTTCGGTATGGGAGCTGTGGCCTTACTTGTGTTGCGGCGCATCGCTCGATCTACCGGCCGATGATGTGCGCTCCTCGCCCGAACGGCTGCGCGACTGGCTAACGCTGCGCGAGATCACTATCAGCTTCGTGCCTACTCCGGTGGCCGAGCCTATGCTCAGTTTGGAGTGGCGAAGACCGGCCAAACTAAGAGCGTTGTTGACTGGTGGTGACAGACTGCACACTTGGCCGTCGTCGTCATTACCTTTCGAAGTGTTTAATAACTATGGACCGACTGAGAACGCAGTAGTAAGTACCTCAGGCTTAATCAGGGGAGAAGGTGGAGCGACCGGTACCGCGCCGGCACTAGGCAGGCCAATAAGGAATGTAAGTGTTTACATCCTGGACGAGCGAGGCGAGCCGGTGCCGGTAGGCGTAACGGGAGAGCTTTGGGTGGGAGGAGATAGCCTGTCGAGAGGGTATCTGAACCGACCCGCGATGACAGCGGAAAGATTTCTTCCGGATGCGATGAGCGGCAAAGCGGGAGCGAGGCTGTACCGGACGGGCGACCTGGCGAGGTACTTACCTGACGGCGCTATTGAATTTCTTGGCCGCACTGGCAGTCAGGTGAAAATACGTGGTCATCGCATCGAGTTGGGTGAGATTGAAACGGCGTTGCGAGAGGTGGTCGGTGTGCGTGAGGCAGTTGTGCAGTGCCGGGAAGAGCGCGCGGCAGAGCACTGTTTAGTTGCTTATGTGGTCCCCGATGATCCCGCTGCCGTGTTGACCAGCAACGACTTGAGAAGCCAGCTCCGAGAGAAACTACCGGACTACATGTTGCCTGCGTTCTTTGTCATGCTCGACGAACTGCCGATCACGGACAACGGTAAGATCGACCGGCGCGCTCTACCCGCACCGGCACCGGCGGAAGTGGAGGACGGCCCGGCAACGCCGCGCACGCCCACAGAAGAATTGTTGTCGAACATCTGGACGGAGATTCTGGGTTTGCGAAGGGTCGGCGTGCATGACAACTTCTTCGAGCTTGGCGGCCATTCGCTTCTCGCTACGCAGGTTGTTTCACGGGTGCGGGAAACTTTCAGCGTGGAGTTGCCTCTCCGGACCTTGTTTGAAAGTCCGACGATCGCGGAATTGGCTCAGAGTGTCGAGAACTCTCTGCGCTCCGAGACAGGCGGAACGTTGGCGCCGATTGCGCGGGTGAATCGAGAAAAGGATTTACCGCTCTCGTTTGCTCAGCAACGTCTCTGGTTCATCGACCAAATCTCGTCACGAAATACGGTCTATAACATACAAGTGGCCGTGCGACTGACGGGGCGGCTGGACCACCTCGCGCTGGAAAAGGCTCTCAACGAAATCATCAGGCGGCACGAAGTTCTGCGAACGACGGTCACCGTACGCAACGGGCTCCCCTTACAGGCCATAGCGCCCGAGTATTCAATCTCATTGCCTCTCGCGGAAATTTCGGAAACGCCGGCGAGTGAGCACCAAACGACGATCAAACGCATCTTTGCTGAAGAAGGATGCCACGCATTCGACCTTAGCAAACTACCTTTGCTGCGTTTCCGCCTCCTGAAATTCGGTGAGACGGAGCAGGTACTGCTTCTGACCATGCATCACATCGTCTCGGACGGCTGGTCCATGGGAGTGATCACGCAAGAGGTCGCTTCCCTTTACCAGGCATTCACCGCAGGTCAACCGTCGCCGCTCCTTGAGTTGCCGGTGCAGTATGCGGACTTTGCTACCTGGCAACGCGAGTGGCTGCAAGGCGAAGTTCTTGAAGGGCAACTAGCTTACTGGAAGAGCCAACTCGGCTATCAACTTCCTACATTGGAACTACCGACGGATCGGCCACGTCCAGGCGTTCAGAGTTTCAGAGGCGAGCGACGCCTTTTCACATTGCCTGTAGAACTCTCGGAGGGGCTTAAGTCTTTCAGCCGCCGCGAAGGCGTGACGCTCTACATGCTGATGCTCGCGGCTTTTAAAGTCCTGCTCTGTCGTTACAGCGCGCAGGATGACATCGTCGTCGGCACAGACATAGCCAATCGCAACCGAAGTGAGATTGAGCCCCTCGTCGGTTTCTTCGCCAATCAACTTGTCCTGCGCACAGACTTGTCCGGCAACCCGACTTTCCGCGAATTGTTGCGCCGCGTTCGGGAAGTAACGCTGGGCGCGTACGCGCACCAGGATATGCCGTTTGAAAGATTGGTTGAGGAACTACAGCCCGAGCGCGACCTGGGCCGCAACCCGCTCTTTCAGGTGATGTTCATCTTTCAAAACAATCCCATGCCGGCGCTGGAAATCGGGGATTTGGCAATCGAGCAGATTGAGATGACGGAAGCGACGACCGCTTTCGATATCAGTCTGGCGCTAAGACAGACTTCGCTAGGTGAGATTAGCGGTTCGGTGCGTTACAGCACGGATCTATTCGACTGCTCATCTATCGATCGCATGATCAGACATTACACGACGCTGTTGCGTTCGGTCGTGGCCGATGGCGACGCCCGCATAAACTCACTCGAGATGCTCACCGGGGAGGAGCTTCAACAAAAGGCCGAGCATAAAGACCAGCGCAAAAAATTGAAGCTGAAGAAACTGTTGAGCACCAAGCCGAAAACCCTCAAGCTCTCAGAACGGACCATTGTCAGAGAGTCGCGGCTGGATGCTCGGACGAGTCTGCCGATCGTCTTGCAGCCGGAGTATGAAGGGGTCGAGCTCGTCAGCTGGACCAACCAGAACCGGGACATGATCGAGGGCCGGTTGCAACAGTATGGGGGCCTGCTTTTCCGTGGGTTCGATACTCGTTCGCTGAGCAGCTTCGAACAGTTTGCCGAAGCGATCGCTCCGTCACTAATGTCCTACGGCGAGCGATCTTCGCCGCGTCACGCCCTGACCGGAAACATTTACACCTCGACTGATCACCCGGCGGATCAGCACATCCTGCTCCACAACGAACAATCCTACACGCTCAACTGGCCGATGAAGATCTGGTTCTTCTGCCTGCAGCCCGCGCACCAGGGAGGTGCTACGCCAATCGCCGACAGCCGCCGGATTTTCCGTCGTCTGCCATCATCACTGGTTGAAAAGTTCGTGCAAAAACAGGTGATGTACGTTCGCAATTATGGCGACATGCTGGGGCTACCCTGGCAGGAAGCCTTCCAGACTGACGACAAACTGGTAGTCGAAGAGCATTGCCGACGCGACTCCATTGAGTTTGAGTGGAAGGATGAAAACCGGCTGCGCACGAAGCAAATTCGACCGGCGGTCAGAACACACCCGCGCACCCGGGAAACTGTCTGGTTCAATCACGCCGCCTTCTTCAACGTTCACAGTTTGGATACAGCGGCTCGCCAGTCTCTCCGCTCGGGCATTGATGATCTGGATCTTCCCTTTAACACTTTCTACGGCGACGGTTCACTAATCGAGCCGTCTGTTATCGAGAAAATCTGGGACACGTACCGACAAGAACAGGTCGTCTTCGAGTGGCAGGCGGGAGACATCCTCATGCTCGACAACATGCTGGTTGCGCATGGGCGGGAACCGTTTGTCGCTCCTCGCCAAATAGCGGTGGCGATGGCCGAACCATTTTTGGACTTGCCGATTGCGAGTGAAGAATTCGCTGCGAACGGGTTGGCAATCGACCGGCAATCAGCAATTGGCAATCGGCAATGAATTCAAATCCCATGCAGTCAACAGCAATTGTTGAAGGCTTTCGACTCTCTCCTCACCAGAGGAGGCTCTGGAAGCTACAGCAAGACGCGACATTTGAAGTCCTGGCCTTTGGCTCCCACCTCGCCTTGCTGCTTGAAGGTGAACTGCGATCCGATGCATTGCGTGAAGCCCTGCAAAGAGTATGTGCGCGGCACGAATCCATGCGCAGCACTTTTCGACTATTGCCGGGCGTCGGGATGCCGGTTATGTCTGTTGATGAGGGCCTTACTCCTTCATGGAATATTGTTGACCTCAGCGCGACCAATGGGCGAGAGCAACCGGTTATAGACCAGGAGTTGCTGGCACTCGAGAGTCGCCGCCGGTTCGACTATGAAGACGGCCCACTCGTACAGGCAACTTTGTTTGTGCTTTCGCCGCGGCGTCACCTGTTGTCTGTTAGTTTGCCGGCGCTCTGTGCTGACCGCCGCACATTAAGCAACCTGTGTGCGGAGCTCAGCGCTTGTTACTCGGAGGTGGTTGCGGGTACCGAGGTAGAGGTCGAGCCGTTCCAGTACATTCAGTTCTCCGAATGGCAAAACTCTCTTTGGGAAGAAGCGGACGCCTCGGAAGGAGCAGAGTATTGGAGCACACAAGATCTGTCTGCTGCATCCGCAGTTCTCCCGGGTCAACATATTCGCCAGCGCATTGGCGCAAACAGATCTGGCGAGCTTCGGTCGGTGAAACTGATATTAACGACAGAACATACGGTGCGCGCCGCCGCTCTCGCAAAGAAGTATGAAACAACGAGCGCAACCGTTCTGCTCTCGGCCTGGCAAACGCTCTTATGGCGACTGACGCAAGAGTCGATCGTAATCGGTAACGTGTCTGAGGGCAGGCCATACGAACAGTTGCACGACGCGTTCGGATTATTTGCTCGTGTGTTGCCGGTATGCTGCCAGTTTGCCGGCGGCCTGGGCTTCGGCGAAGTGATCTCACACGTTGACAGCTTCCAACGCGAAACTGAGGAGTGGCAGGAGTATTTCGACCTGGACCAGGCAGCGGAAGGTGCACTGAAATACTTTTCTTTCGGTTACGAATATGCCGAACTTCCCACGGCGTGGCGCGACGGCGGCCTGCAAATCTCTGTCTATCGACAGTATTGCTACACCGAACGATTTGATCTGAAGCTCACTTGCGCCGTGACGGGTTCCGCGCTGGAGTTAGAGTTTCTTTACGACAGCGCGTTATTCCGGGAGGATGACGTCCGCCGGCTGGCCGGACAGTTTGAGACTCTTCTCGATGCTGCGCTCGCGAACCCTGAAGCGTTGGTCGAGGAGCTTGAAATAGTCAACGCTGCGGAGCGGCAGAAAACAGTCTTCGAGTGGAATAAAACGAAGCGAGACTATCCGCTTGAAAAATGTCTTCATCAACTCTTCGAGGAGCAGGTCGCGCGCACGCCGGACGCGCTGGCTGCAGTCTTTCAGGACCAGCAACTCACCTTTAAAGAATTGAACCGGCGGGCTAACCAATTAGGCCGTTATCTGCAAACGCAGGGCGTTGGGCCGGAAATTCCAGTAGGCCTTTGCGTCGAGAGCTCGCTGGAGATGCTGGTCGGCGTGCTCGGAATTCTGAAAGCCGGCGGAGCTTACCTGCCGCTCGATCCACGCAACCCGCACCAACGCCTTAATCAGGTGTTAAGGGATGCGGGAGTCTCCCTCTTGCTGATACAGGAGCACTTATCAACTGGACAGTTTGAGGCCCCCACCCAACTCATCTGTCTTGACACCGATTGGGAGAAGAAGATCGCAGCGGAGAGTGTAGAGAACCTTCAAACCGAGAGTGCCGCGAGTAATGTTGCCTACATAATTTATACCTCGGGCTCGACCGGCCAGCCGAAGGGCGTGATGATTCAGCATCGTTCGGTTGTCAACCTGGCTGCCGCGTTGCGGGACGAGGTGTACGCCGGGTTAGGCGCTGCGCTCAAGGTCGGTCTTAGCGCTCCGTTGGCGTTTGATGCGTCGGTGAAGCAGATTCTGCAACTGCTCTCGGGCCATACCCTTTACCTGCTACCAGAACAACTGCGGCTTGATGCGGTGCGCGCGCTTGCTTATTTGGACCAGCATGCAGTGGACGTACTTGATTGCACGCCTTCTCAATTAACACTGCTGCTGGCTGCAGGGTTGAATAAATATGCGCAGCGCGGTCCGAAGATGATGCTCGTCGGTGGCGAGGCCCTGGATGAAAATCTCTGGTCTTCGCTCGCCGTAGATCAACGAACGCGTTTCTACAATGTTTACGGTCCTACGGAATGCACGGTTGATGCGACCTGGGCGCTCGTGACGAGCGCGCCGGAACGTCCAACCATTGGCCGTCCAATACCGAACACCGAAGCCTACATTCTTGACAAGGATCTTGAGCCGGTGGGGATCGAGCTTACCGGGGAACTCTACATAGGCGGCACTGGAGTCGCTCGCGGTTATCTCGAGTCGCCGGAGATGACGGCTGACAGATTTGTGCCGGATGGTTTGAGTGGAAAGGCGGGCGCCAGGCTGTATCGGACCGGAGACCTGACGAGCTATTCACCGGACGGCTCAATTAGGTTCACCGGTCGCAACGATGCGCTGCTGGGC
>JANNON010000623.1:0-8353 GCA_031399105.1 Blastocatellia bacterium
TGGTTTCATCTGAGGGCGCTTGCGCCGCGTACTACAACTTCGGACGACTTTCAAAGATTGCACAGCGATCCGGTGCGGCATCGGCCCAAGTCGCTTAGAGATTGTAGGGGCGTTTCTCCGTGGGCGCCCCTTTTCTTCAAAAACTCATTCTCGGGAAACGAGGGGCGCCCACAGAGGAACGCCCCTACAATCTGCTCTCGTGACTTCTGACTTCACCACATCTCCTCTCTTCCAACGCGTGGAGCGCGCGCGACGTAGAAAGCACAAGTTCAAGGACACGCATATCACGCTCGCGCACGGCAGCGGCGGCAGAACCATGCACGAACTCGTCGAAGGGTTGTTTCTCGAATACCTGCGCAATCCGATGCTGGAGTTGCTCGAGGACCAGGCGGTCTTTCCGATTACTGCACATGCTGCGAATAACGGACACTCTTCTACGCGCATGGCGTTTACGACGGACTCGTATGTAGTCGATCCGATCTTTTTTCCCGGCGGCGACATTGGAAAGCTCGCAGTCCATGGAACAGTGAATGACCTCGCAATGAGTGGCGCGACGCCGATGTATCTCTCGGCCGGCTTCATTCTGGAGGAAGGATTTGCAATCGCAGACTTGCGACGGATTCTGGCGTCGATGCGGGCGGCTGCGGACGAGGCTGGCGTGCAGATCGTCACGGGCGATACCAAGGTGGTCCAGAAGGGAAGCGCAGACAAATTATTCATCAACACTTCAGGCGTGGGTGTAATCGAATCGCAGGTGCAGATCTCGGCAACGCGCGCGCAACCGGGCGACAAAGTGCTTCTGAGCGGCACGATTGGCGACCACGGCACCACTATTCTCATCGCGCGTGGTGAGCTCGAGCTCGAGAACGATATTGAAAGCGATAGTGCGCCGCTCAATTCGTTGGTTCAGGAGATGATTGCCGAGGCAACGAGTCGCGGGCTACTCGACGGGCTTCACTGTTTGCGCGATCCTACGCGTGGCGGGGTCGCAACTACACTGAACGAGATTGCGATGAGCTCCGAAACCTACATTGAGATCAGCGAAGGAGCCGTGCCCGTGCGCGAGGAAGTTAAAGGCGCGTGCGAGATTCTGGGTCTCGATCCGCTTTATGTCGCCAACGAAGGAAAGTTGGTGGCGATAGTAGCTCCAGAACTTGCTGAACCGCTGCTCGCACGAATGCACAATCACGAGCACGGCCGCGCGGCTTGCGTGATTGGAGAAGTGAAATCGTCGCCCGAGGGAATCGTGGCCATGATTACCGGCTTCGGTGGAACACGAATTGTCGATATGCTGGCCGGCGAACAACTGCCAAGGATTTGTTAGCGAAGTTTATATGGACTCGATAGGAACATTCGGCATTCTAGGGCTGGGCCTGGTTTTTGGCTTAAAGCACGCCACTGAATTGGACCATGTGGTGGCAGTGTCTTCGATTGTAAGTCAGCATCGGAGTGTCTGGCGATCGGCGTTAGTGGGAGTTCTCTGGGGGTTGGGCCATACCGCGTCGCTGCTTATTGTTGGGGCGTTGGTGCTGGTGTTGAAAGTTGCGATCCCACTAGACGTGGCAAGTTGGCTGGAGTTTGGTGTCGCTTTGATGATCATCGCGCTGGGAGTGAGTGCGCTGTGGCGGATTTTTCGACATCGAGCGCAAGTCCATGCTCATCAACATTCTCACGACGGCCAGGCGCATGTGCATATCCACTTTCACGAAGAGCCAACCGTACACAAAGAGCAGGCGCCGGCGCATTCGCACGCGATCGCCCGTGTAGGAATTAAGCCATTCCTGGTAGGCGCGGTTCATGGTCTGGCTGGTTCGGCGGCGTTAACACTGCTGCTGCTGACGCAGATTCCTTCCGTCTGGCTCGGGCTGGCTTACCTTGCACTGTTTGGAGTCGGCTCTGTTGCGGGCATGTTGGTGATGTCGAGTTTGATTGGTTTGCCGTTCGTACTGAGCGGGAAAAAGCTGAGCGGCGTGAACTATGGTTTGCAGGCAGCAGTCGGTTGTCTCAGCATCGCGTTTGGATTGTGGTACGCGTACCAGACTGGAGTTATGGATCGACTTTGGTAGAGTCTCACTACACCGCGGACTTTTGGAGTGCGCTGCCTTGGCAGCGCTTTTTATTTGCCGGAAGAGGAGTTGCGTGGCCCTTCCCGATTGAGTTGTGCATTGGACCCGACGCTACCGCGTAACGGTACTGACTGAGTCCCACTACGTTGAGTGAGTTGTGCCTGCAAGCCCTCCCGTGGTGCTTCGAGTCATGCAACCTAGTGGGTCTCAGTCAGGTCATTCAACCTTGGGTGCCTCGGGATCTTGATCTGGCTGTGATTCCGGCGGCTGTATCGGCGGAGTTGGTGGCTTTAACTTATTCAATAGTTCGTCGAGCAAGTTCTCAGTGTCCCAATCGTGCCAGCGGTCCAAAGCATCTCGATAGTGCTTTGAGCGAACGCGCGCAAAATGTCCCAGCAACCAGGTGATGGCGTTCTTTTCGAGAAACTCACCGGGCTCAGAATCCTTCTTCTTGCTCAGCTTGCTCAGCCGCTCGCCGCAGTACTCAATCCAGAGATCGCAGTCGTGCAGCTCACCGAGAGAAGTCTGTAGTTTCGCTATGTGATCTCCGTAACCCTTCAGCGATTCACCCCAACAGGGCGAGAACAACTCCACCGCGTACCGCAGCCGCTTCGCCGCAATTCGCATATCATGCAGCGGATTTGCCTTATGAGGGTTATGCAGGCTCGTACTAAGTTTACGCAACTCGCGAATGCGACCACGTATCGTTTGCACTGCAAATCTCTTATAAGTTACAGACGGCTTTGGGTGGTCAGTCTCAGACGGGATGGCACCAGTCAGGCTTTTAATGAATTCCTTCTGCAGCGCTACCAGATGTCGATGATTCAGGCACGCGACCAGCCCCTTCTGCGCCTCTTTCCTCCAGTCTTTCCTGTGGGCGATAAGTTGGTGCAAGGCTTCTGAAAGTTCTGGCGGCGCCTTGGCCACTAGTTTTTCGAGGGCAATGATTGCTACATCGTCATCGCGAACTTTTCCCAGACAATCAGCCAGCGCTTTAAGTTCTTTGAGCTGCCGCGAGATCTTGGCGCGCCGCAGATGGGGAGTAAAGTCCCTGAGTGCGCTGCGTAGTCGCCGCGAAGAAACGCGCATGTCGTGAACACCTTCAGGGTCGTTAAAATTCAGCGCCTGCTTCCGCATTGAGATCATCTCGGACAGCCTGCGTCCCAATACCAGCGGCAGTGCGGCCTCGACGGATGCGTTGCAATCAAGACCTTCTATCGGTTCAGCTTTGGCCATGGTTATGCTCGTTGAGCCCTCGCGCGGCGTGCGGTCAGATTTAGTGTGCAATTGAAAGCCTGCTCAAAGAGGGCACGCTTTCGCTCAGCTTCGGATAGTTCTTTCTCGCAGTTGGTTCCAGTTCGGAGATTGATAATGGTGACGCCTTCCATTAGTTCGCAGTCAAGATCGTGAATACGTCCTTCGTGGCTGCGGTCAAGAGCGTCAGCAAGGCGCAGGATGGCGCCCAACTTCAGGACAGATTCTTGATCAGCTTTGTTGAGTGCCGCAAAGTCGAAATGCCTCTGTTTAGGTGAAGAGCCTCGATGGTAACGCGCGATGTTTGCGATCACCGCGCGCTCGCCTTCTGAAAATCCCGTCAACTCGGAGTTCCTTATAAGATAGAGCGCGTGTTTGTGGTGTGCACGATGAGCGATGTGATATCCGATGTCATGAAGCAGGGCCGCGGCTGACAATAACGTACGTTGGTGACGGGTAAAGTTTTCAGTTGGCGCGAGACTGTCAAAGATCTTTTCGGCCAATTTCGCTACTTGCAGCGAGTGTGCCTCTTCGTAACCAAAACGACGTCCTACGGCATAAACACCGCGAAGATTTGGATCAGCGAAGTCAGCTACCGGGGGTCTTGATTCCGCTTCCAGCTCGCGCAAGCGATCGATAATAACACCTTCGCGAAGGGCCCATTCGCAAGTAACCAACGCGTTAATCCGAAACGCGCCCATCGCTGCTTCGAGAATCTGACCACCCGCTATCACTATCTCACTGCGCTGGGCGCTCATTCCGGCAACACGCTTACGCTCAGCCGTGCTCAGCGAAGCGAGGTTGACGTTTAGTCGAATCAGTGGACCGAGGGGAATGTCTACGGAAGAAGGCTGGGCGGGTTGGTTCTTTCTCTGCGAGTCACTCTCCATTCGCGCGCGCAATGCTGCGCCGATTGCCAGAATCGTGCCGGACGTTCCACTTGCCCGTTGCCATGTGGTATTGCGCAATTCACGAGCAGGTCGCTCAAATGCGGCACGCACTTCGTGGCGCAACTCGCCCAACTCACGCGTCTTGGGCGGATCATTTTTCAAGAACCTTTCCGACAGCCCAACTGCTCCGAGATCAACCGAGAAAAGAGCTAAAGGCACGCCCTTACGAAATACTGAGATCTCGGTTGAGCCGCCACCGATATCAATGTTCAAGTTGGTCTCTTCATTACCAAAACTTTGACTCGCGGCCAGCCCAATTAGGCGCGCCTCTTCGATCCCCGAGAGCACGTCCACCTTGAGGCCGGCTTTCTCTTCAACCTCGCGGACAAACTGCGCGGCATTATTCGACTCTCTGACCGATGCGGTGGCGATAGCAACGATACTTTCGGCGCCGCGAGCCTCGGCTATGGATCTAAACCGCTTGAGGCAGTCCACAGCACGATCCAGTGCCGCACGACTGATGTGATGCCGGCGCAACGTTTGATGGCCCAGCCGCACGAACTCTTTCTCGCGCGCGAGGACAGCGAAAGAGTCGCTGGCAGCGGCGTCGACGACCACCAGCTTGATTGAATTGGATCCGATGTCTATGGCGGCAAGCTTCAAGATATGATTCCAGTCAGCTGCTGGTTAGCTTTCGCTTTGTTCTGCGTAAAGCCTGGCTTTGATTGTTCGAAACGATTTTGTGCCTGGAACTTGCCTGGGAGGCGAAGTCGTTTTCCGTAGATAATCATGTGTTGCCATTCTGGGACTCAGATGTTACACGAATGTAAACTAATCTGTCCGAGGTCACGCTTATGAAAACACTTATCCTGCTTCGTCATGCCAAGTCGAGTTGGGGGGACGCCGCTCTTGACGACTTTGATCGCCCTCTAAATGATCGAGGGCGAAAAGCTGCCACAAAGTTGGGTAAGTATATCGCCAGTCAACAGACACCGATTGATCTGATATTAAGTTCCCCTGCGAATCGCGCCAGGCAGACAACAGATCTGGTTCTTAAAGCGAGCGCACTGTCACCTGAACTGCGTCTTGACCAGCGAATTTATGAAGCCAGCTCTGCAAGGTTGATGGAGGTTGTATCGCAGATTGACGAAGATCGGAAGATGGTCTTGCTCGTTGGTCACAATCCCGGAATGGAGGAGTTAGTATTTCTGCTGACTGGCAACTCAGAGCGAATGCCGACGGCCGCATTGGCTACGATCTCACTTAACGTTAAGCGCTGGGACCGTGTCATCGCGAGCAAGGGGACACTCGAATCGCTCCTCCGCGTGAAGGAATTGGCTGGCAAATGAGTTTTAGGGCGGCTCTGATCTGAACGTTCGTTTTGAGTCACTAGTTAGATTTGATAGCATCGAACGCGCATAAGGACTAGAACGATCAGTAGTTTTTGGGGCTGGGCGTCGGTATGGAGGGTTTAGATGGCATCTCGAACAATCGTCGTAGGCGATCTTCACGGCTGCTATGACGAATTGGTGGACCTACTGGAAAAGGTCAATTTTGAGAAAACAGATAAGCTGGTGTGTGTCGGCGATCTGATTACAAAAGGCCCGAAGAGTCGAGAAGTCCTCGATAGATTCATGACTGACCCGCAATTCAGCACCGTGATCGGTAATCACGATTTGGCCTTGCGACGCCGTTGGCATGGAGAGGATATCGAGCTTAAACCGGCGCAGAAAGAGACTCATCGCGAATTGAAAGCCGATAAGGATCGCTACCTGGCGTTTCTAAATTCACTGCCATTCATGATTGATCTCGGAACTCACTTAGTGGTTCACGCTGGTCTGCGGCCAAGCGTTGCCCTTCATTCCCAAACAACTGGAGACCTGACGCGTATTCGCACTCTCGGGGGCGACAGAGAGAGCGAAGAGGGAACTCCTTGGTATCATGTCTACTACGGCGATAAGACTGTTCTATTTGGACATTGGCCCTCATCCGAACCGCGTCGTTCACAGAAGGCGATCGGATTGGATACGGGTTGCGTCTATGGCTACAACCTGACGGGTTACATCATCGAAAGTGATGAGTTTGTCAGCGTTCCCGCTCGAAAAGCGTACGACGAAAGTTAAGCCCTTGCTTCTACCCCCTTTCGCAGTGATACACGATCGCTGCTGATTTCGCGTTAACAGAAGGCCAGTACGCACGGATAGCTGCGGCCAACGATATACCCAGAAAAACTATAACCATGTTTGCTAACAAGCCTGAGTTGAACCAGAAAACACCAGATTCGCGAGACTCTCATTTTTTGGCGTGGTCTGTTTTCAATCGCGATTTGATGCAGCTTGAGTTCTTTCGCCGCGTACTCGAAGAGGCCACGGACGAATCGGAGCCCCTGCTCGAGCGTTTGAAGTTCCTCGCCGTGTTTGCCAGCAACCTCGATGAGTTTTTCATGGTCCGCGTTTCCGGCCTCAAAGAGATGCTTGAGATTAATGACTTTGAACCCATGCCGGGAGAGTTGAAGCCTGACGAACAGTTGAAAGTCATTCGTGAACGAGTACTGCCGATGGTGAAAGCGCAGATGGACTGCTTGCGCGATAACGTGCTTCCGGGTCTGGAAAAGCAGGGAGTCGTAATCGTGCCCTATGAGTCGCTTACGAAGAAAGAAAAGCAGCGGCTTGGCGACTATTTCATGAAGTGCGTGTTTCCGGTGTTGACGCCACTCGCGGTCGATCCGGCCCACCCATTTCCCCACATAACGAATTTGAGTCTCAGCATTGGCCTAACCGTTGGCCCGCAACATGGACTTACCGAGGAATCGACCGGTGAGATGCCGCGGTTTGTGCGAATCAAAGTGCCGCCGATAGTGCCGCGTCTCGTTCAGGTCGGCGACAACAAAGGGAAGTTTGTTCTGTTAGAGGAGTTGATCGAAGACAATCTCCACGAACTGTTTCCGCGGATGCATCTGAGCAAGGCAAATTTGTTTCGCGTTACTCGCGATGCCGATGTCGAGATTCGCGACGACAAAGCCGCTGATTTGTTGGATCGCATCAAGGAGTCTCTTCGTGAACGGCGGTTTGGTCAGCCGGTGCGGTTGGAAGTCTCGGCCACCATGCCGCCGGATATGGTGGAGTATCTTACTCGGTCATTGCGGATTTCGGCCGACGACGTTTACGTGCTCGATGGAATTCTTGGCGTAGACGATCTGATGCAGCTCTACGGACTCGATAGGCCGGATCTGAGGGACCATCCGATCGCCATGACCGTGCCGGCGCCGCTGGCCAGGAAAAAGAAGAAGTTGTTTGAAGTGATCAAGGAACAGGACATCCTGCTCCATCATCCGTACACTGCGTACACGACCGTCACTGACTTTATTGAAACAGCCGCCAAGGATCCGAAGGTACTGGCAATCAAAATCTGTCTGTATCGCACTGGAAAGAACTCACCGATTCCGAAAGCGTTGATTGAGGCAAGCGAACATGGCAAGCAAGTAACGGCTGTGGTCGAGATCAAAGCGCGTTTCGATGAAGAGAACAACATTGGGTGGGCCGGGCGATTGGCTGAGTCGGGAGTTCACGTGGTCTATGGTCATGTGAGTTTGAAGACACACAGCAAAGTAGCGCTCGTAGTTCGGCAGGAAGACCATGGGCTGCAGACTTACGTCCATGTTTCGACCGGCAACTACAATCCCACCACGTCGAAAATCTATACCGACCTCGGTCTATTGACGTCGGATCCCGAGATTGGTGACGACGCGACCGACTTGTTCAATTTCATGACCGGATTTTCGCGGCAGCGAGAGTACACGCGTTTGCTGGTGGCCCCCGTGAATCTGCGTTCGCGGATGCTGGCCTTGATTGAACGAGAGATTGAGCACGCCAGTGACGGGCGGCCAGCGCATATCATCGCCAAAATAAACCGGCTTACTGATCTGGAGATCATCGATGCTCTCTATCGCGCTTCACAGGCAGGAGTAGAGATCGATCTTATCGTTCGTGGGTCTTGCATGCTGCGACCGGGCGTGAAGGGCTTGTCCGAGACGGTTCGCGTAAGAAGTATTGTGGGACGGTTTCTCGTGCACAGTCGTATCTTCTACTTCGCTAATGGCGGCGACTCTGATGTTTACATCGGATCTGCGGATTGGATGACCCG